>NZ_JASAUS010000072.1:0-43998 GCF_029953005.1 Bradyrhizobium sp. Mp27
CAACCTCGGCTTCCATGACTCGATGGAAGCCACTGTGGACCCTTATCCCGGGGTCCCGATTGGATGCCGATCACCCCGAAAACGGGGTCCTTATTCCATGCCGAAACACACAGCCTGGGTCAATCGCGTCACTTTGGCTGCGTGCCGTTCTCTTCCGGTCTACACCTGTGAACGGACATCGTCAGAGCGCCCCGGCATGTCTCACACGGGCCAAGAGGAGACATGTCCCGTCGAGCGTGTCTTGGACAATCTTCGAGTCAGATCTTGGCCTTCGCCACGTAAAGCCCGGCGACGCATTTGCACCGCTCGATATGCCAGTCATCAGACCGGTAGATCGGGTGCGCGCTCTTCCAATGGGCTAGACCTGCTTGGCCGCCAGTTAAGCAGCCCTGAAAAGTGATACCGGCGTCCAAGTTCGAATTTGCTACGACCACCTCGGTGCAGTCGTGAGCTGAAAAATGGCAAAGCACCGCAACAACGGTGACGAACATATTACAAAATTCCGAAAAGAGTTCATGAAAAAGGTCAAAAGGCAAGACCGGGCCAACCAACGATCGTTCTCCCACAAGGCTTCAGGGGACAATGGGCGCCAATCCTTTGCTCCGGATCGCGACCGCGGCGGCGGGCGAGCGCAAGAATGCGATCAATTGCTCGGCGGCTTTAGGCTCCTTGGCGTTGGCACTGACGGCGATGCTGAAGGTGGTGTAGTTCTGCAACTCTTCCGGAAGTAACCCTGCGAGGGCAACGCTCTCGACGCCGACGATGTTGGGCACGGTGATCACGGTCAGCTCTGCTTCGCCGCGCGCGACGGCCTCGACGGGGCTCCGCCCTGTCACCGCCAGGAGCCTCGGCTTCACCTCTGTCTCGATGCCGAGGCGATCAAGCAGATGAAGGAAATAGCTTCCGCTCGCGCTGTCGGGCGAATAGGAGATTGCTCTTGCCGCGAGCAGCGTTCGCTTGAGGTCCTCGCCGGTACCCACCAGAGGCTTCGGCACCCCTGCCCGGACCGCAACGCCGGCGGCAGTGCGGGCAATGTCTGAACGCGAGCCGACGGCGATCTTGCCCGATTTGGTGAGATCATCGACCGCTGCCGGCAACAAGACCGCGGCATCAAACGTATCGCCCGCTTCGATCCGCCGCTTGAGCGCCGGGACGCCTTCAAAGGTGAGCCCCAGCGTATGGCCGGTTGCGCGTGTAAATGCCGGCGCAAGATCATTGAGCACGCCTTGCATGGAGGGCGTGCTCAAAACGGTGATTTCGGCGGCCCCGGCGGGGGTGGCGCGCACCACAACGGCCAGAATTGCAGCTACAACGCCAATCGCCCTCATCGCCATCTCCTGCTTCGAACCTGTTCAGGCCGAAAGTTCAGGCCCGGAGCTGGAGTCGGCTCCAAAACAGGAGTATCCACAAGGTCGAATATTCGACAGGCCGGTAGCCGTTTAGGTACGTCGACATGCGCTGGGACAGAGTCGGACGATTTCTCAAGCCCCGCGACCTCCACGTCTTCATGACGGTGGTCGAGGAGAACAGCATGGCCAAGGCCGCCGAGCGCCTGGCCATCTCACGGCCAGTCATCTCGCGCACCACGCCAATCTCGAGCACGTGCTCGGAGTGACGCTGCTGGCTGGACCGCACCGCGCGCGGAGTCGAGCCGACGATGTTCGGCGAGGCGTTGCTCAAACGCGGCACTGCAGTGTTCGACGAACTTCGGCAGAGCGTCGAGGAGCGTTTCTCGCCGATCCTCAAGCGGGCGAGCTGCGCATAGCATGCACCGAGGTGTGGGCAGCCGGCCTCGTGCCGGCAGCGATCGAGCGGCTCTCAAAACGACTGCCGCGTCTGCGCGTTAGGCTGGAACAAGGCACGGCGTCGCATCAGTTCAACCTGCTCCGGCAACGTCAATGCGAAATCGTTATTTCGCGACTGCTGACGGAGACACCTGACTCCGACATCGAAATGCAACCGCTGTTCTACGAGTCGCTCGTCGTCGTCGCCGGCCCGCAGAGCTCCTGGTCGCGCCGCCGCAAACTTACCCTATCAGAACTCGTCGACGTGCCGTGGATCCTGTCGACGCTGGAAGCGGAATCCGGTTCGCCTTTCGTCGAAGCATTCCGTGCTGCGAAGCTGTCGATTCCCACCGCGACGATCTTCAGCAACTCCCTACACCTGC
Source organism: Bradyrhizobium sp. Mp27 (assembly GCF_029953005.1). Classification (NCBI taxonomy): domain Bacteria; kingdom Pseudomonadati; phylum Pseudomonadota; class Alphaproteobacteria; order Hyphomicrobiales; family Nitrobacteraceae; genus Bradyrhizobium; species Bradyrhizobium sp. Mp27. Next base: position 2,168 of record NZ_JASAUS010000072.1, read on the forward strand.
GCATCAGCCTGCTCGCCACCGGACGCTATCTCACACTAGTACCCGGCTCGGCGCTGCAGTTCGGCCCCGGAGCCGATTTGCTGAAGGCACTGCCCGTCGCATTGCCGCGTTGGCACTTGCCAACGGCAATCTTCACGCTGAAGGGCCGGATGCTGAGCCCGGTCGCGCAGGTGTTCGCCAATTGCATTCGCGACGTCGCAAAACCACTTGCTTAACGCAAAATGGCGCCATGACGCCTGTTTGTGAGATTTTTCCGTGACTCCCATTTGCGATGGGACCGGCGCCATGCAAGCCATCGACTCACCAGATTAACGGCTTGCCGTGCGATCAATTAAACGTCTGCTTGGGGTCCAATCGCGTCCCTTTAGCCGCGTGCCGTTTTCTTCCGGTCTACCCCTGTGAACAAGACATCGTCAGACCGCCCCGGCGTGTCTCAAACGGGCCAAGAGCCGACATTAGTGGGCGCTTCGCTAAGATCAGTTTTCGGGTCTCACGTTGGTACCACCCGTGGCACATTTAGTGCGCCAATTTGCGCTGAGAACTCCATCACCTCCCGGAGCTCCTGGCGCATAGGAACGTTTTGATCCCAAGCGCGTCCTACAGGCGCATCGATCCTTAGTTTCTGGTGGATCGGCCAATGGAGAAAGCACTCGCCTACGGCATTTCGGCGCTCATTGTGGGCTTTGGTGTCTGCATCTTTGTTGCTGGCCTGGGCTCCAGCTCGCCCGCCCTATGGACCATCGTGGGGCTAGTCCCCATTGCGATCGGACTGATAAGCGCTTTCGGTCCTTCTTGATTGGCTCGGTTACACCGGGTGGATCGACGCCAGGTCGTCTGGCGTTTTCTCCAGAGGGGCAACCGTGGATCTAACCGAGATCGAGCGCGCGTTCTTAAAGCAGCTGTCTCCCGAAAAGTGGATCAGCACCCGGATCACAGCCGAGAGCTCGATCGTTCAATTCATGGCATTACTGCCGCCGCAAGATCGCCGTCGGCTACACCTGGACCTGCTGCGGCGAGGCAAATCGCGGCGAGCGCAAGCACAGCGAATGCTGAGTATCCGAGGAGGATCAAGCTATCGTAATTGCGAGCCGTTGGACCGTAGGAAGTGTTTTGGATTCGATCGGTAATCGTCATGTCAATTACTCCCTGTTAAAACAATAACGGTGGTCACGCGGCAACAGTGCGGAGAAGTGGTTCGCACGGAACGCTAGTTCGGGGTTGGCGCGCGAACTCATTTCGATCCGCCAAATCGCACGATCTGCGCGTGCTGTCCTGGCGAGCTAGACTGCGCGATCTCGGTGTCCTTGGATCCAGCCAGAAGGTACCCCACGCCGATGAGAACGAGCAGAACGGCGGAGTAGGCTAAAGACCAGCCAATCTGCCATCTGCGCCACAGTTTGCGGTCCCCGGGACTTAGCTCGTCCAGGTATCTTCTCCGATGAGGCTCCAGATACTCGACCATATGCCCCTCCATCATCAGCCCCCGTCCTGCGGATCCCTGCTCGCCTCCACATCGTCAAACCAACAATGGTCAGACATCCGAGCGTGTTAAGCGCAAAAATGATCGCCATCGCGGCGTCATGCGAGACGATCATCGCGTAGCTTACAGTCGCTACATTTGCGGCGGAGAACAGCGTCCAGGTAAAGACTGAAACAGCCTTGGCGCCATTATCGTCGCGGTGAACGCGCACGATCTGGGGAAAATAGCCTAACAACCTCGCTGTGTTCAAAAATGCAAAGGCGCCAAATGAGTAATCTGCCAAAGTCATTTCTGCACTCCGATACCTGAGTATCCTGGCTCGTTCTTCTGTGAACCAGCTCATAGAGCTCCGGAAGCGAAGGAGCTAAAGTTGTCTCCCAGCTGCCCGTTCACTCCCGGCAAATCATCGGCAATGGGTATTCTCAAATGTCTTGTGATGATTGGCCTCTGCACAAGATCGATCCGGGCACGGAACGCACCAAAAGAAAGATCGATCCTGGCTCCCGCCCTTTGCGCGAGTCTTCGCATTGGCCAGTTGTCGCTCGTGTAGACAAGATCAACGCTTCGGGCATCCATATCCAACGCTTGAAGCATCGACGCATTCAGCAGGCGCCGACCCATTCCACGCCGACGAGATGCTCCCTCCACCACGATCAGAAGCTCCATCACACCCGAGCCGCCCTGCCGATAAAGCTCCAGCAGCCCGCGAAGCCTCTGCTCAGAGAAGATTCCGAGCATGAGTTCAGCGTTTTCGAGCGCGGTGATCGCCTGCAGATCGAGCGCCGCATCCGAGAGCGGCGCTCCAAACCGACGGCAACGGCTCTCTGTATCGAGCCTGGACAAAAATGCCTGCACCGACGGAAGCTGCCCAATGTCGAGCTGACGGATGTCGAGATCAGACTGTTGTGGGTTGGACCACAACGGCACGTCCCTCTCGGCTCGCGCGATTCCACTAACCGCCGCCATTGGCGTTCCTTTGAGCGAATGCCCGCATTGTCCAAGTGTACCGATGTTCAGTTAACTTGGCCCAATGCGAAAAAATTCCCGGGGGCTACTCGAAATCTTTTTCCTTTGACGGTCGGAATAAACGGCGATGTTTTCGAGTCTATTTTTGCCGTTGGATTTCCAGCGACAACCGTTCGCGCTACGCCTCGATCCCGGCAAGCCGATTGGCGCTGTAAATTGTCCAGCAGGAGCCATTGAGCGGTGGGATGCGATGATCTCATCGCGGCGCCTCAATTGCAGCGAAATGGTCCATTTGGATAAGGTTGGCTGCCGCTGCGACTGATGCACCGAGTTGCGAGGCTGCTTGTCCTTTGGAGGACGCTTGCAGAAAGCGTCCACCTATTTTTCTGATGGCCGGGAATATTTGGTTCCATATTTGAGTTCATTAAGCAGGGGACGAGGTTGAACCCTAACGACGACAGGAAAAAGTTCACGACTGTCGTTGCGCCCTATCTGGCCGATGCGCATGCGTTTGCGCGCTGGCTCACGCACAACCGTGCAGACGCCGAGGACGTCGTGCAGGAGGCGTGCATTAGAGCGTTTCGAGCATTGCCGCGGTTCTCGGGACCGAATGCACGTGCTTGGCTGCTGACAATAGTGAGGAATACCGCTTTCACCTTGCTCAAGGAAAAAAAGGCCGCGGCTTTGGTTGGCCTTGACGAGCTGAGCGAGACCGATCGATTCAGCGTCGAGCGGGGAAACGAAGGGGATGCGGCAGGATCACCGGAAGCAGCGCTAATTGCCGCCGCCGATGCGGCGAAACTTGAGGCCTTCATCGCGGCCCTGCCGGCCGAATTTAGGGAAGTACTGGTCTTGCGGGATATCCAGGGACTCGAATATCGCGAAATCGCGGGCATCACCGGTAGCCCGATCGGAACGGTGATGTCGAGACTAGCGCGAGCCCGCCACAGGCTGATTGCACGAATGAAGCAGGAGAGTTGCTAGTGCCACTCTCGGACGACAATGATCTGCATCTCATTCACGCCTATCTCGACGGGGAACTTGACGTCATGGCCGCGCTCGCAGTCGAGCGCAAGATCGCAGCCGACCCCGACTTGCGGAAGCTCGCAGATGAAATCGCCACCTTAAAGAAAGTGCTGGCCGAGAAATGCCCGCCGGAACCGCTTCCGCCACAACTGCGATCGCGGATCGAGGCCGCCTTTGCGCTCGAAACGACACGACGAATGCCCAATTGGGCCAAGATCGCGGCATCGATCTTGGTCGTGGCTGCCCTGTCCAGCACCTTGACCGGAATCGCACTCCGCAGGATCGCGCCGCAGGAGATCGTGGTAGCCGAACTCTTTGACGCCCACCTCCGCTCGCTGATGGCAGCACAGCCCACGGATGTCGCTTCCTCGGACCAGCATACGGTTAAGCCTTGGTTCAATGGTCGGATCACCCAATCGCCACGGGTCGTTGATCTCGCTGCTCAAGGCTTCGAACTTGTAGGCGGACGGGTCGATGTCGTCGGCAGGACACCGTTGTCGACCCTGGTATATCGCAGACGCGAGCACGTGATCAGCCTGACCGAAATCACCGGGCGTGATCAGCTCGACGTGCCATTCGATTGGCGGGCGGAGAATGGCTTCAACATGATCAGATGGTCAAACCGTGAGCGATCGTATGTCGCGATTTCAGATCTAAACGTGAATGAACTTGAAACTTTTGCGAAGGTGTTCCGAGGTAGTACCAGCTAGTGGCCGGCCTCCCGGCCTCGCTCACTGCCGCTCTGCCCTTTTGGCCCGAATATGCGGCAAAGAGAAACGGGCAAAAGCCGAGGCAGCGCCTTGGGCGATCACATGGAAATCTTCGTCATGGTCGCCTGCTTCACGATCGCTAATCAGGCAGACAACAACCCCACTGCAAACTGATCAATTCCGGCGATATCTTGCGTTGGGCTGACGATTGCACCACGGCGCTGCTAAACGATGAAGGGACAGGCAGGCGCCGATATCAAGCTGACCTGCGTGAAAAAGCCGCATTGTCTCCTGAAGGCAGACATTGCCGCCCTATAAGCGAAGGTCGGCAACGGGCCACCTGCGGACTACACTGCAGCCCAGCGCCAGAAGTGCAGCCACGTGACCCTCATCGAGTTGGTCATCCGGTTGAACCTTTTCGGGATTTGCGGGGCTCACTTCTGTGGGCTTCGGAGCCTGAGGTTTCCCATCATGAAGCATCGCGCGATCACCGGATTTGTGGCTGTCGCTCTCCTTGTTGCAGCCGCCGCGATCACCATTAAGTCATACTCGTCCTCTGCCGATAGCTTGATTTACTAAGCGCCTGGCGCGCCACGATTCCGAGTGTGAACGGGTTCACAACGGCGTCGTGACGCGAATGCTATGCTTGCAGCAAGTTCAATTGCTGACTGATTGTTTCAAAAGGGTTTCTGTTTCGAACGACCTCCGAGGAGGTTTTCATGTTCAAGCGACTTCTTTTGCTCGCGGTCATAGCCTCTCTAACGTCGGCATCGTCTCAAGCCCATTGTCGTGATGGGTCGGAGCCCACCGCGCCCACCGGTTCGCCTTCGGTTCCGTCGCGTGCCGACGCAACGCGAGCCGCGGAAGACTTGTTGGATGAAATTGTGACTTGGCTCGCTTCGAATTTCGATCTGCCGGCCATCAAGGAACGTCCAGCCATCGAATTTGCGTCGAAGATGAAACTCGCGACGATGCGGTTCGGAGATGGTGCCCTTTCGGAGAGTTTCACGGAGAACGACGCATTCGATGAACTGGCTCAGCGTCAGGTCGTCGCCCTCTATAACAACACGTCAAAAACGATCCTCCTCCCTGATGACTGGACTGGGACTTCACCAGCCGAACAATCGATCCTGGTCCACGAAATGGTCCATCACCTCCAGAACCTGGCCAAGCTCAGGTTCGAATGCCCGAGGGCGCGAGAGAAGTTGGCATATTTGGCTCAGGACAAGTGGCTTGGGCGGTTCGGAATGGGCTTGGAGCGCGAGTTTGACGTCGACATGTTCACGGTGCTGATTTCCTCAGCATGCATGTTTTGACCGTGAGTTGAACGATTGCTTTTCCAAACATGTCCAAAGTCCAGGTCTCGTCCGTACGAACACAATTTCAGCAGGTCTGAATTTGATGGTCCGACTCTTGGCGGTCGTTGCATCATATTGGCGCTCTTGGCAATGGTACGGGGGCAGCAGCATCAGTTTGTGCCGCAGCCAACCGGACCAATGCCGACGGCGCTTATCCCCTAGGTGGGCCGAAGCAGCCAATCGACTCGAGACGCTGCGACCCAATGTCCGTTCGGGGTCAAGATGCGAAATACTCCGCGCGAGCAGATTCATTCCGCTTCGCCCCCAAACTCAGACATTGCTCGATGCGGGTCGGTACTTCCCATTTGGGACGCCAGCTCAAAAAATGCCAATATGCGTCCGAGACACCCCGGAGTACGCGCGATGTCCGACGCACAACTCGATCAGAAGGCCTGGCTTGCGCGCATCGGCTATACTGGGCCGCTCACACCAACCCTTGAGACTCTAAATCAACTTATCTTCGCCCACTCGCACTCAATCCCCTATGAAACGCTCGATATCATGCTCGGGCGTCCGCCCAAGCTCGACGTGCCTACGCTCCAGCAGAAGATGATTGCCAGTAGACGGGGCGGGTACTGCTTTGAACAGAACATGCTCTTCCGAGCTGGACTTCGGTCGCTCGGCTACAGCATCACAAGCTTACAAGGGCGTGTCGTGCGGGGGCTGGAGATCGACGCACCGCGCCCAGCCATCCACATGTTGTTGAAAGTGAACTTGCCTGACGGCACTTATCTCGCGGATGTCGGGTTCGGCAACCTTGCGCCGACCTGCGCGCTCAGGCTCGTGCCGCAAATCGAACAAGAGACACCCCACGAAGTCATGCGCTTTATCGATGTTGGCGGCGAGCTGACGCTCCAGGCACGGCTTAAGCATGGCTGGCAGCACATTTACCGGGTCATTCCTTATCCGCGTTATGATGGCGAATACGAGATCACCAATTGGTACACGGCGACCCATCCAGAAACCCCTTACCAAGGGAATATCATCGTGGCGAGACCGGGGCCGAACAGGAGCCGGATCACCATGTACAACGCGCGTGTCACCGTCCGGGACGCAGACGGGCATGCGGAGAAGCGCTGGCTGGCGACCGAGAGCGAGTTCAGAGACGTGCTGCGCGGTGAATTCGGACTAAATATGTCCGATGAGCAAGTCGATCAGTGCGTCGGGATTATGAAGGCGAAAGGAACAGGAGACGCCCCTCACCCCTTCTTCGCTTAAGCTATCGTCGATGTCTGGAATGGGTCTTGGCCGTGTAAAAACGGCCTTACTGGGCCGTCAGTCTTGAAGCCAAAACTGAGCCGATCTCAGGCCACGATCGCGGCGATCAGCGGCCTGATCCCAAGGATGTTCATTGCTCGGGTCAGATTATAGGCCAAAACCGAGAGGGCCATCTCAGCGGCGACCTTTGGAAGGGTTTTAGTCAGGAAGTGCGTCGCTCCCATGCGTGCCTTCATCGTGCCGAACGGATGCTCGACAGTTTCGCGACGAAGGCGCATAGCGAGCGGGTTCGCATCGAGCCGCTGCTGCACGGCGTCGAGCAGATCCTCGTGCTCCCATCGCGTGATCCGTCGCTCTGACCCGGGCGTGCACTGGGCCTTGATCGAACAATTCTTACAGGCATTGGTCCAGTAGCGCCGCAGCATCTTGTCGGCATCTTCGTTTGTATAGCGATACGGCAATCGCTCTTCGGCCGGACAACGATAGGCGTCTTCCTCCCGCAAATAGACAAAGTCCTGCTTACCGAAGCGTCCGTCTGACTTGGCGCCCGAAGTCATCGGCTTGGGCAGAGTTACCGTGATGCCGACCTCGTGGCAGGCGAGGATCTCCGGGCTGCTGAAGTAGCCACGATCGGCAACGGCCTCGAGCGTCTCGGTCTTCAGAACAGCCTTCGCCTGCCTGGCCATGTTGGCAAGTTGTGTGCCCGATCTGAGCCGCTGTTCGTCACCTCATGCGCGATGATCAGGTGATGGTCGGTATCGACGGCGACTTGGACATTGTAGCCGACAACGCCGGATCCGCGGCCACTGGTTGCCATCGAACGGCTATCCGGATCGGTCAGCGAGATTTGCTGATCCGGCGAAGCAAACATCTGCTTCTCGGAGGCAGCAAGCTTGCCCATTTCCTCCTTCAGCTTTGTCAGCTTCTCGGTAAGCCTCGTCACCTTCGCCGCCAGCGCCTCGCTCGGCTCCTGTCGGTCGGCCGTGTCAAGTTGGCTCAAGTAGCGCGCGACGCTCTCCTCCAACTGAGCACGTCGCCGCTCCACCTTCGCGCGCGTGAAGTTCCTGTCCCGGTTGTTAACGGCCTTGAACTTGCTGCCATCGATGGCGACGCTCGCTGTCGCGAGCAGGCCCATCTCGCGGCAAAGTTCGACGAAGCGCGCACATACCTTGCGCAGCGCCAGGCCGTTGTCCTTGCGGAAGTCCGCAATCGTCTTGTGATCGGGAGCGAGCCGACCCAGCAGCCACATCACCTCGATATTGCGCCCGGCCTCTCGTTCCAGCCGCCGGCTCGACTGCACTCGGTTCAGATAGCCGTAAATGTAAAGCTTAAGGAGCACCGAGGGATGGTACGACGGCCGACCGGTGGCCGCAGGCTCCGCACCCTCAAAGCCCATCTCAGCCAAACCGAGCGCATCGACAAACACGTCGATCACCCGAACAGGGTTACTCTCGTCAATGAAGTCATCGAGGCATTCGGGCAACAGCGTCCGCTGCCCACGATCCGCCTCTTCAACGAAGCGCCTCATCGATTCCCCCAAAAGAATCACAGGAGAATCATAACAGCAGCCCGCCGTTTTTACACAGCCAGGGTCATGAACGACAAAACTCAAGATGAGCATAATAGGTCCGCTTTCGGGTGCATAGCGACCAGTTGAGCCTGAGCGCCGAGCCATAGCCACCAGACGGAAGGGCCGAATCATGTGTGTCGCGGCTCCGAATATTGACCCCCTTCGGCTTCCAACATTGACCCGGCTCACTGCTCCAATTCGAAATTGATCCAGGCGCTTACTGCATATAAGGCGGGGTCAATGTTGGGCGCCGGTCGGGGGTCAAAAGCCGCGCCGATCCACAAGTTCGGTTGACTCTCCCGCCCTGCGAGGGTCGCCACCATGTTCAGAGAGCAGTTCACCGAGGTCCAGGATGCCTGCACACTCGCGCAGGAGATCGTCGATACGGTTCGAGAACCTCTCATCGTACTCGATCAGGATCTTCGGGTCGTTGCTGCCAGCCAATCCTTCTATCTGACATTCAAAGTCAATGCCGACGACACTCAGGGCAAACACCTGTATGAGCTCGGAGACGGTCAATGGGATATTCCGAAGCTTCGCCTGCTGCTGGGAAAGATCGTTCCAGAGCAGGGCGCGATGGAAAACTACGAAGTCGACCATGATTTCCCGAACATCGGTCGGCGTACGATGCTCTTGAATGCCCGCAAGGTCTTCTACGAGACCGGTTCACACTCCACAATTCTGCTCGGTATTGAGGACGTAACCGAAAAACGCATTCTCGAAAACGAAAAGGATCAGCTGATACGACAGAAAGAGATGCTTTTGGAGGAGTTGGAACATCGCGTCGTCAACAGCCTGCAAATCATCGCCAGCATCATCATGCTGAAGGCAAGAGCGGTGGAGTCGGAAGAAACCCGGCGTCATCTGCAGGACGCTCACAACCGGGTCATTTCGGTTGCGGCGGTTCAAAAGCACTTGCACAGATCCGTCGCCAAAGGGGCCGTGGAAATGGGTCCTTATCTCTCGACGCTGTGCACGGCCCTGGCGCAATCGATGATCGGCGACAACCGGCCGATTTCGATCAAAGTCAGCGGCAACGGCGGAATTTCCTCCAGCCGCAGCGCCGAGAGCATTGGCCTAATCGTCACCGAGCTCGTCATCAATTCGCTCAAGCACGCGTTCGACAAAACAACAAAGGGCGGCGAGATCACGGTTTCCTACGATGTATCGGGAACGGATTGGCAGCTGACAGTCTCCGACAATGGTTCCAGCAAGCCGGATGGCGTGTTCGCTCAGCCGAAAACCGGGCTTGGGACCGGCGTGGTGAAAGCGCTGGCAAAACAGCTTGACGCGCAAGTCGTGACATTGAGCGGAGCTTCGGGAACGAAGGTTTCCGTTACGCACGCCACGTTTGCGGCCGCCTAGTTGTGCGAGCCCGCCGCTCCGACGCGCGCGAGGCCGTTGCTTCCATACCCGGCTCCCGTTCGGAAGGATGACCCAATGGTTGCCGCCCCTCGACCACCGGAGCGTCCCTCATTGACCCCCGTACCGGACGACCCGTCGGAGCCAATTGGCGCCGCGACCGAGGCCGCCGACGAGACGGAGATGCCACTGCCGTCCGATGCGCGGACGTTCTTTCTCGGAGGTTTATTCGCGTTGGGTGCTTTGGCGGCGCTCTACGTCGCAAGCTCGATCATCCTACCCGTCGTGCTCGCCTTGGTCTTGAATCTCCTCCTTCAACCCGCTGTGCGTCTTCTGGCACGTTTGCATGTACCTCGCGCTGTCGGAGCCCTCCTGACCGTCTTCCTGGTCATTGGAGCGCTTGCAGGTCTCGTGGCTGCCCTATCGGTGCCGGCTGCGAACTGGGCCGAGCGGCTGCCCGAGGGCATACCGCGCCTCGAAGCACATCTCGAGGTCATGAAAGGGCCAATCCAGGCATTGCAATCGATAATCCAACAGGCCGAGCAGGCTACAGACGCTCCCGGCCGGGGTTCGATCGTCTCGGTACGCCGCGATCTCGGTATAACGGGCGCACTTTTCGCGGGGACGCGCTCGGCGCTCGACGGCCTGTTTACGACGATCCTCGTGCTCTATTTTCTTTTGGTCGCGGGCGACATCTTCCTTCGGCGAATCGTGGAAATCCTGCCGACGTTCAGCAACAAGCGACAAGCCGTCGATATCTCCCAGCAAGTCCAGGAGGACATATCGGCCTATCTGCTGACCATCACAGCCATGAATGCCGCGGTGGGCGCCGCGACGGCGGCCGCGATGTATCTTTGCGGCCTGGGCGACCCCTTGTTGTGGGGTGCCACGGCCTTCCTGCTCAACTTCATTCCGATTTTGGGGCCGCTTTTCGGGGTTGGCATCTTCGTGCTGGTCGGAATGCTGAGCTTCGACAGCCTGTGGTGGGCCTTGCTGCCGCCGGCCATCTATCTCGGAATTCACCTAGTGGAGGGTGAAACCTTGACGCCTATGCTGCTTGCGCGGCGCTTCACGCTGAATCCGGTGCTGATCATCCTGTCGCTGGTGTTCTGGTTCTGGATGTGGGGCGTGCTCGGCGCGATCTTAGCCGTGCCGATGCTGGCCATCCTGAAGATCGTTTGTGACAGGTTGCGTCCGCTCAAGGCCTTGGGACACTTCCTCGAGGGGGAATAGCGCCCCGGCAAATGATCTCATGCGAGGGCGGGCGCGGGCGGCGGTGAGAACTCCGGCACGGGTGCCGGATTCAGCGCGCGCGGGAACGCTCCGTCAGCTTCGGAAGCTTGCTTGGATCGAATTGCGTCGGCGGGCGCACCGGCTGGAGGGTCTTAGGTTCGGATCGACAGGGAATGAGCGTCGCCTCGAAGGTCAGACCCGGCGCCGCGGCGGCGGTGCCGGTGCATTTTGCTGTCGCGCCCTTCACGACGCCATCGAGCTTCAGCTCCAAGTCATCGATGCCGAATACCGTCGCATGGCCTGCGGTGTGTCGCTTCGTGGTCACGGTCGCCGTAAAGCGATCTCCAACGGTTTCGTAGGTGCCGCCGTACGTGATGATGCTGTCGCCTCCGGAGATCTTGCCGTTCTCGAAGTGAACGATGCCCGTCCCCTCACCCCTGGGCGACTTGAACCAGGCTGAGTAGGTGCCGTCCTTGAGCATGCCGATGCTCTCCAAGCTTCGAAGCTGTTCAGCACGCAATCGGACGCCGGTTAGGTTAAGGCGGAGTGAATCGCAGCGACCGTAGCAGTACGGTGCTCGGCATTCCGTGGCGGCGGCCTCGGAATCGGGGAGAGGCAGCGGGGCGGGACCGTGGAAGTGGACCGCAAACGACGGAAAAAACCGAAGCCGAGTAACCAGCCTGAGAAGTTGCCGGAACAACGGGCCGTTACTAAAAATCTGCGGGTTTTCCGAGAAGGCGTGATATCCTGCTGGCAGGAGGAAGACGTCATGTCCACTTCCAAGAAACCACTGAAACCCGCGGATTTTCCGGTGACTGCCGAAGGCAAAAAAGTCAAAAAGCAAGACGGCAAGCCGATCGCGAATACTGAGGATCCGGATCTCGCTGCCGACGTGGCCGAGCGCCTTAACGACGACGAAGCTCGGCGCGAAGAAGATAAGTGGTCAGCCTGATCTGCCCTGGTCGTCGAGCGGCGTGCCGATAAGGTTCAGCAGCGCTTGGCCGTCGGCCCCATCTCGTAGATTGCTGTTCGAGCCCCAGGCTTCCAAGGCCGCCTTCATCGAGGGCGCAGCTAACGCCTGGTCGTAGGAGCCGAGCGAGGTTGGTAAGTCTTCAGTTTTCTCGGCATCGCGCCCGCGGCCGCTCGCGCCGCTGCCGCATGCACGGCCAAGGCATCGCCGCCACGCTGACGATCCGCCGATCCGAGCCGAAGGATCCTCTCAACGATCGGTCAACCCGGCGCGGCCCCGGTATCGAGTAGCTGCGAGACGGCGGCAGCCAGTTGCGCCGGCGCAAAGGGCTTCTCGATCAGAAGGCTGCCATCGACGCCCTGCGATTTCCAGTCTGGCGCGCTGGCGCTCGTCATGTAGACCACGGGAAAGCCAGGCGCGATTTCCCTGATCTGCCGCGCCAGCTCCCATCCGCTGATGCCATCACCCAGGTTGACGTCCGTCAGCAGCGCCCGACACCCTTCGCGGCCGTCGCGAAAGGTCGACAGGGCCGCCTCTCCCGTATGGACCGAGCAGGCCTCGAAACCGCCGCCGGACAAGGCGTCCTCGACGAAGCTGCAGATCAGCGCTTCATCCTCCACGACCAAAACACGAACTGCGTTACCCACTTCAAACCTCAAGCCACAGGCACGCCGTAGTAGGCGTTCACGGAGCGCGCGGTCGCGGGGTCGCTCCAATTCCAACTGCTCTCGTCGGCGTATTTGGGGGCGCCGCGGAGCTGGTCCTGGGTAATGCCCGTAACGTAGCCGCCGAGGTTGGTGTCGTATTTCAGCGCCTGCCAAGGCAGCGGATAGTGATCGTCGCCGATGCCGAGCAGACCGCCGAAGCTGAGCACCGCGTACGACACCTTGCCGCTCAGCTTGTCGATCATGACGCGCTCGATGTAGCCGACCTTTTCCCCGTCGGCCCCGTACACGTTCGTGCCCTCGACCTTGTCGCTCCCGATCAGGCTGAACGTCTCGCGATCTTCCATGGCCATGTTGACCTCCCGGGTGTTGTTTCCAGGAGTCAACGGGAGGACGATGGCTCCGTTCCTGACTTAAGCCTGGTGGCTTTGTTCTCGCTGGGCGGGCGGCGGCCACCTCGTAAACGCGGATCGGCAGATCCAGCAGCCAAGGCTTGGCCTGATGAAAGTGGCGGGCGGTGCCCAAAGCTGTCGATGAAGGCCGGGATCGGTGGTCAGGCTTTCAGATCGAACTGGCTGCGCAGCCTGTCGGCTATTGCCTCGATCATGTCGCAACGATCCGCGTCCTGCGACGGCCCGTCCCTCATGATCTCGACTTTCCAGGAATCCTCGTGCGGCACGACCGAGATCGCCAGGCCCGTCGGCCAGTCGCTGATGTCTTCCATCTCCAGCCTGATGGCGGACTCGAGTTCTTCGCGGGTTTTCGCCGGCTTCTTCAAGCTGGTTCTCTCACCGCGCGGAACGGGACCACCGCCTTTGGCTATCCGCGCGAGCGCATGTTATTGAACAGCGGGCATTACGCCTTTGGCTATCGCCTTTGGCTATCCGCTACAGGCGCCGTACTCTCAAACGGCGGGCGATGGTCCGACGAGTCAAAGACGTCGTCGCGAAAATGTTCCGACGTACGCCGCTGGCCGGACTATTCGGCCGTCGGCCCTGCGGCGTTGAGAAGCTGCGAGACCGCGGTGACCAGCTGCGCCGGCGCAAACGGCTTTCGCAGCAGGATGCTGTCGGGACCGCCGTGCGACGTCCATTGGTCCGCGCGCGCACCCGTCATGTAGATGACCGGGAATGCCGCCTCCATCTCCCTGATCTGCCTGGCCACGTCCCAGCCGCTCAACGAGCCCTTCAAGTTCACGTCGGTGACGAGCGCGCGATAGGGCGCGACCCTGCCCCTGAACAGCGTCAGCGCCTCCTCTCCCGACGACAGGATGGCCGTTTCGAAGCCGCCTTCCCGCAGCGCTTCCTCGACCAGGCCCTGCAATGGGTATTCATCCTCCACAACGAGACAAGAGGTACATCCGACACGTTTCCCCCCAACTCTGGGCAATGGCGCCGAGGCGATGGCTGCACCCGGCTGTGTACAAAAGTGAACTCAAGGAAATCGCAGGCAGCCTTCTCCGTTGCATTGCGGTAGGGCTGTACTCGACGAATTCGGCCGGAACGATTTCCCGGGCACGAGGTGATCTATTGGGGCGGGACAATTGCTTTGGAGAAGTGCGGATCAAGCTCCCGGCCGACGGCGTCATGGCGGACGTCTGTCTCGGCGTCACCGTGACCAGTCTGTACACCCTTGTAGGACTGGGCGTCGTTCTCGTCTTCATGTGAGGAGCGCCCCGGCGGGCTAGTCAGTGGTCGGCTCCTGATTGTCCGTCGAAGCCGGCGTCGCTGCATCCGAGCCCCCGGTCTGCGGCTGGTTCGAAACGGCATCATCAGTCGGAACCGCGTCTTCCGATGCGTTAGACGATTGACCCTCCGCCCCTTCGGCGCCTTCCAGTTCGTTTTGAAGGTCGGCCGCCATCTTCTCAAAGCGCTGCCGGTCGGCCTCGGTGTTCATGGCCAACGCGAAGCGCTTCGCGCGGGCGATCTGCTCCAGCAGGAACTCCTTGTTTCTAGGCATGGCGTCGTCTTGATTCGATGCTCTGTCCCACCGACCAATGCGCAGCGCGCGAGTTTGTTACAGAGCGGCAATTTGAAGGTCTCCAAAACGTCGGATTTTCAGACTTGCTCATCCCCATTAAGTTCGTTTCGAACCCGAGCGATCGACAGGCGAGCCTTCGTCCGCGATGGCCTTGGTGAGCTCGGCGCCGAAGAGAAAAATCTGGGCCGAATAGTACGTCCAGAACATGAGGACGATCAGTGCGCCGGCCGCGCCATAGGGCGAACTGGGCGCCGCACGGCCGAGATAGATTCCGATCAGCGACTTTCCGACGGCGAACAGCACGGCCGTGACAAAGGCGCCCCGCACCAAATCGCGCCAGGGTATCGCCGTGTCGGGTAGAACCTTGTAGATCGCGGTGAACAGCAGCGTGAAGATCGCCAGCGACACTACGGTGTTCAGGACGGCCAGCAGGATCTTGCCGGCGAACAGCCCCTCGAAGACGTTACCGAGCGCCGACAGGGCGGTGCTGGCGGCCAGCGACACCACCAGCATGAAGCCGAGCGCTGCGACCAGGCCCAGGCTGGCCGCCCGGGTCCGGAGTAAGGCCGAAATAGGCTCATCGATCGGCTTGGACTTGAAAGTCGCATTCAGCGCCGTGTGCATCTCGCCGAACACGCCGGAGGCGGTGATCAGAACGGTGACGACGCCAAGAATCGTCGCGATGGTCCCTGAGCCTGGATCGCTCGATCGTTCGAGAATGGATTTGATGAAGTCGCCGCCGGCCGGACCCAGGAACTGGCCGAGCTCCTCGCTGATCGCGCCGCGGGCGGCGTCCTGCCCAAAGACCAAGCCCGCAATTGCCACCACGATCAGAAGCACGGGTGCCAATGAGGTCGCGGCGTAGAACGCGATGGCCGCGCCGCGGCTCAGGGCATCGTTGGCCAAGAAACCCGATACTGCCGCCCTCAGGATCCGCCACAGCCGTCCCATGAATTCCTACCCCCTCCAGCTCCTGAGCGCGGCCCCGCCTTTGGGGACTTTGGGGGCTGGGGGCGAGGCCACGCAGGCCGGCATCTCGCACGGCCCGCTAGACCAATTCGTCCGGGACACCCGCGTTCCGATGGCGATTTGAACTGCCGGTTCAGAACCGCAGCATTCCGAACACGAATAGCAAGACCACCGTGACGATGGCGGAGATCAGCAGCGAGCCCAGGCAGCCCACGCGGTTGGAGAAGAAAAAGAACATGATGCCGGGCTCCGGGAGAGGCGTCAGTCGTCGACCAGCGTACCGATCAACGCGAGCAGAGCCTGGTGTTCGGGGCCGCGACCGCCCGCCGAAGGAATTGTCCGATCTCGGTCACGGACGCCCGCCCGCGTGAGCTGGCGTTCGGCCGATGCTCGACCGCCGGGCGTCCGGAGTGCGGATCGCGGACCAGCCGCCAGATGTCACCGTTGGCGCTTTCGCAGAGAACTCTTCCGGTCATGCCGTTCAACCGGCACCGGCCGCCCGGGGTTCCTACATGAGCGGCGCTCGTTTAGGCCGTTCGCGAGGCTACGACGGCGCGTTGGCCTCGGCGGCGACGATCCGCAGCGCCGGCAAGGCCCCGTCCGGGTCGACAGACTGGGCGGCGAGCTTCTCGAACTCCGGGTGATCCATTCGGGCGAGATCCGCCCACCATTGCGCGGCATGCGCATCGTACATCTGCGCGTCAAGCAGCAGTATGAAGCTCGCCTGGACGTCCTCGTTCTCGCGCAGGCGGTCCCGCAGCGGCGCGACGGCGCCGGCGGGCTTCCGCGATCGCAGCAGGCCGCGAGGTCTCGTTTTCGACCGCGTCCCGGATCTTCTCCTCGATGAAGTCCAGCAGGTCGGCGACGAAGTCTGCGAATTCGGTACGTCGGATGGATGGCATGGGAAAGCTCCGCTGGTATCGATCCGGAGCCGCGTGTAGCAGCCGAAGGTTTCGCAGCCGCTGCGGCAACATTTATTGACAAGCTGACGACGCCGATCGGGCCTCCGCAATCCGACCCAATCACACCGACATCCCCCGAAAAGACCGCGAATCACGCCATTTTGCGATACCTCGTGGCCTGTGTCCCCGGTATTGTGCGACACGCCGGATTGTCCGGACCGCCGCAACCTTTTCGAGAAGTGATGTTTCAGGCCGCAACTGACCTGGCCGCGATGGCGGAGGCGCTGGGCCGGTCGGGAGACTACCGGATCTTGCGGCGCCTGGTTGCACGACCGACGTACAGCCCGACCATAGGGCAGGAGGTCAGGACCGGCGTCCTGCTCGACACCGAGACGACCGGCCTCGACCACGCCAAAGACGAAATCATCGAGCTCGGGATGGTCAAGTTCGACTACACGCCGGACGGGCGGATCGTCGGCGTCAGAGACACGTTCTCCGCCTTCAACGAGCCTAGCGGTCCCATCTCAGCGGAGGTTACGGCCCTCACGGGCATTACCGACGAGATGGTGGCCGGTCACAGATTCGACGATGCGGCCGTCACGGCCTTCGTAGGCGACGCAGTCATTGTCATAGCTCACAACAGCGGCTTCGACAGAAAGTTCGCCGAGCGCTACTGGCCCCTCTTCGAGCACGAGGCCTGGGGCTGCAGCATGAGCGAGATCGACTGGCGCAAACACGGCTTCGCGGGGGCGCAACTCGGCTATCTGCTGAACGGTGCCGGCTTCTTCCACCAGGCCCAACGGGCGGTCGACGACTGCCACGCTCTGCTGGAGGTACTCGCTTTCGAATTGCCGACGACCGGATCGCCGGCGCTGGCGCTCCTGCTGGAGACCGCCCGCAAGGCGACCCTGCGGGTTTGGGCGGAGCAGACCGCTTTCGAGCTCAAGGACTCATTGAAGCGGCGCGGCTATCGCTGGAACGACGGCAGCGACGGGAGACCAAAGTCCTGGTTCATAGACGTCGACGAGACCGCCTTGGACGACGAGATCGCGTTCCTGCGGACCGAGATCTACACGCGCGACGTCGAGCCCGGCGTGCAGCGGCTGGCCGCAAAGAAATTCTTCACGAGCTGGACATTCTCTTCGGTACTCATCGTATCTCTCCGTTTTCGGTCGGCGCGAATTCAGATGGCCGAGAAGCCGCCGTCGACGGACAATTCCAACCCGTTCACAAAGCTCGAATCGTCTGAAGCAAGAAACAGCGCGGCTGCCGCAATTTCCTCGGGACGACCCATCTTTCCCCGCGGGATCAGGGATTCGAACATCTGCTTCGCTTCCTCGGTGAGAACCTGGTCCTGCATCGGTGTGGCGATTGGCCCTGGGTGCAGCACGTTCACCCGGATATTCCTGCCCTTGAGTTCGTTGAGCCACCCTCGTGCGAATGCGTGCAGCGCCGCCTTGCTCGCCGCATACACGCTGTAACCAGGAAAACCTTTGATCGAAGCAACTGACCCGGTCATGAAGATCGATCCGCCGTCGTTGAACAGCGGCAACGCCTTCTGGACCGTAAACAGCGTGCCGCGCGTATTCAGGCCGAAGGTCGCGTCGAAATGCTGCTCGGTAATCTCGCCCAGTGGGACGGCTTCACCCGTGCCGGCGCTCGCGTACAGGATGTCGATCCTGCCCTTTTCCCGCTTGACCGTGTCGAACAGACGGTCGAGGTCGTCGAGATTGGCCGCGTCGCCGCGCACGCCGGTCACGTTCCGACCGATCAGCTTGACGGCCTGGTCCAGCCCCTCCTGTTTCCGGCCCGTGATGAGAACATAGGCGCCTTCTTCAACGAACCGCTGGGCGCTCGCCAGCGCCATGCCGCTCGATCCACCCGTGATGACTGCAACCTTACCTTCAAGCTTTCCCATGACTGCTTCCTTCCAGGCTTCCGCCTCTGATCGTTTGGGGACACCCCCGAGAACCTCGACATAGGTCCGCCGGGGTCAGGCGTTGAGTGCGGAAAAGCGCACATCGGTGGTGCGAAAACGATCCGGGCCGATGATTGACGCCGGCCGCGATGATCGGTGGTTTCCGGCCGGAATCGGGGCCGGGCTCGTCGCCGCAAGCTATTATTTCCGCCAATACTGCTATACGATCCGTTAGATACGAGCGTTGGAAGGCGCGCCGCGCGGTGCGGGATTGCACCATGATTGACTGGGATGACGTTCGTTACTTTCTTGCCGTCGCGCGCGGAGGCTCGGTGCGGGCCGCCGCCGAGCGCCTCGGTGTGAACCACGCGACCGTGCTGCGACGCATCGCCCAACTCGAGGAACGCCTCGGGGTACAAATGTTCGAAAAGCTTCCTTCGGGCTACCGCCTGACGGGGGCGGGTGAGGAGGTCCTCGAGTTCGCGGACCAGATGGAAGCGTCGTCGCACCTGCTGGAGACGCGCGTCTTCGGGCGCGACCAGAGCGTCCGCGGGCTTCTGCGGGTGACGCTGGCGCCGCCCCTCGCGACTCACCTGCTCATGCCGGACTTCGCCGATTTCGCGCGTCTGCATCCGGACATCGAGATGGAAATCCTGTCGTACGGCGAACTGGCAAATCTGACCAACCGGGAGGCCGACGTCGCGATCCGCGTCGTCTACGACCGCAAAACCCTGCCGCTCAATCTTCACGGCATGAAGGGACCGGAGCTGTTCGGCGGCGTCTACATGTCCCGCGATCGGCTAGCCGCGTGGCGTGCGGGCGCGCCTGGTCCCATCCGGTGGATCGTTATAAGCATCCACGGAATCCCGGACTGGGCCAGCGAGGGTGAGGTTCGCACCACGGGGGTTCCATTCAGGACCACCGACGCCGAGTCGCAGATCGTTGCGGTACGGCAAGGGCTCGGGATTACGACACTGCCGTGCTTCGTCGGCGATGCCGACCCCCTCTTGGTGAGAGTGCCAGGTACCGACCTGCACATGTACGGAACGGTTTGGCTCCTCACACAGGGAGAGACACGCAAGACGAAGCGCGTGCGGCTCTTCACGGAGTTCGTATCCCGCAGGCTTGCCGCGTACGCTCCGCTTCTCGCGGGGCTGTCTGTATCGCGCGGCTGATCTGCAGAAGTTCGCGACCGACGGCGGCCTCTACGCCCGCTCTGCGCGCCATAAGGGGCCGGTCAGAAACGGCCGCTTGGGAGAGATCAACGGTCAAGACGGTTTTGAAGTAATGTCTTCGGCTCGTTATAGAGCGATGCCGAGGGCGGGATGGCGGAGGAACTGTCATGCCTACGCCGCGATCGGCATCCCGGGAATGCCGCGGAAGTTCGGCGGTCCCAACTTTGCAAGGGGAAGCGCTTCGATTCGGAGATAATTTCATCGATGATAGAATCACTGATTCACGGCAGTTCGAGGCGAGCGACCCGCCTCGAACGTGTCAGTGACAGGCAGCATATGCAGGGAAAACACGTATGACGAATTCCGAGGATAATCCGCCTCCCGCAGTGGGGGCCTATTGGATCAAGGAGGAACATTATCCGGGTTGCTGCAACTCTTCGACGATGGCGACAAGATGCCACCGAGCTGGAAAGAATGGCTGAAGATGGCCGAGGAAATGGAGCAGGGACTCAAGGCCTATGGACACGTCGTGCTGCGTGTTTACATCGACCCCGCCACATTCCCAGACTGGTGCGCCGCCCATGGCACAAGCCCCGGCAGCGCCGGACGCAGAAAATTCGTCGCGGCGGCGGTGACCGAGAGATATGGCCCACAGACCTGACCAGCACCGTCTTGGCGGGATGCCGGCCCATCGCCAGCCCAGCCTCGAACAGCACGTTCGGCGGGCCTGCCCTTGGGGCTTCCGGGTGATCGCGTCCTAGTTGTTTCGCTGCGCGGTCCAATATCCCGAGCAGCGCCCGCCTGCTGCGTGGCCGCTCCAGGTCCCGCCGCCGGTGTCTTGCATTAGCTTTCCCGACCCGGATGCGTATTTGTCGTGGACCGTCACCGACGCGCGAACCGCTCCTGACCTTCCGACATACCCACTGAACTTCACCAGATTGGGATGCGTCACAACGCCGTCGTTTATGTTCACTGAGAAATTGTAGGTCGGATCGCAGCTTCCGCGTTGCGTAACGAAGGTGAGATTCCAGGGACCGTCGTAAGAGGTTCGGGCTTCGGCAGCCGTCGCCAGAGTAAGGCAGGCGCAGCCAATGACATTCGCGATCAGACGCTTGTTCATGATCTTCTCTCCAGGGGAATAGGTTGATGTTCAGTAGGCGGCAGTCGTAGGCGTTGGGTATTATTATCTCTTGGTATCTCGCGGCGGGCCCTACGCGGCCGTCCAGCCGCCGTCGATTGAGAGGTTGGCGCCGGTGATTTGCGCGGCGCCTTCGCCACACAGGAACAGCGCGAGCGAAGCGACCTGCTCGACCGTGACGAATTCTTTTGTCGGCTGGGCCGCGAGCAGGACGTCGTTGATCACCTGGTTCCTATCCATGTTGCGGGCCTTCATCGTGTTCGGAATCTGCTTCTCCACCAGCGGCGTCCAGACGTAGCCGGGGCTGATACAGTTGCAGGTGATCTTCGACCGAGCGAGCTCCAGCGCCACCGTCTTGGTTAGTCCCACGATGCCATGCTTGGCCGCGACGTAGGCCGACTTGAAGGGGGACGCGACCTGCGAATGCGCCGAAGCCGTGGTGAGGATACGGCCCCAGCCTCGTTGCTTCATACCAGGAGTAACGGCACGGATCGCATGGAAAGCGGAGGAGAGGTTTATCGCGATTACTGCGTCCCACTTTTCGACCGGGAAATCCTCGATTGGCGAGACATGCTGGATGCCTGCATTGTTGACGAGCACGTCCACGCTGCCAAACGTCCTCTCGGCAAACGAGATCATGTTGGCGATTTCCACTGGCTCGGCCATATTCGCGGGCGAATAGATAGCCTTCACCCCGAACTCGTTCTCGATTGCAGTCCGCGTTTTTTCGACATCGGCCGGCGCCCCGATCCCGTTGAGCACAATGTTGGCGCCAGCACCCGCGAATGCTCGCGCATACGCAAGACCGATGCCGCTGGTCGAGCCGGTCACAACTGCGACCTTACCTTTCAGAATATCCATTTCGCCTTTCCCTTGTTGATCTGACGGTCTTGCAGCTCGACGCCGGGATGCTTCCGGGCTCGCGCAGCCGATCGCGGTCATCCATCAGGTGACCAAACTTCTCTCGTAGCTCCGGACCGGGCGTCGAACCGGCTGTTGCAGATAGTCGTGAACGACCTTGCCCAGCCCCAGGGTAAGGTCTGCACGGATGTGAATTGCGGACACGATCTCCAGAACCGGCAAATCGGCCACGGCGGCCAGAGCGTGAGGCGTCAAGGCGAGAGCCGCGGGTCCGGTCCACGCTCCTTTCAAGACAATCTGCTCAAGGTGATACTCGACGAGCTCACAGATGCGCGGAGTGCCGTCGACGTGCGGAATGATCTTGAGAAGGAAGTTCGGCTCCTCGAGAGCGGCCTTGACTTGCGCCAGGTCGGCTTCGCGATGCTTGTATCCCATAGTGCCGGTCGCTACCCGCAACGGACCGTAATCCAGAGTGCCGATGAGCGTATCGATCTCGGTCCGCAACGCTGGCTGGCCTAGCTTTTTCGGAAAGCCCCAAAGCTCCCGGCCGCCGGCGATCGGACCTTCATCGTTCAGGAACATGCAGTGGGTGTAGCCGCCCCTGCGACCGCGGAGCGATACCGGGATGACCTGGCCGCTCTCGGTGTAGTCGCCAAAACCACTGGAATCCGGCATCCGGATGAATTCGTACTTCACCAGCGCTTCGCGTTCATCAATTTCGAGCGGCGCCGGAACGACCGATCGCAGCTTCGCCGGATCGGTGCGATAGGTGATGATCAGGTATTCGCGGTTCACGAACCGATACGGCCCCGGCGGATAGGCTGGATTGGTGAGCGGCATCGCGAACGCCCGCTTCACTACTTCATTCTCGCGCATTCAATTCTCCTGTGACTGAGAACAACCGGCTGGCGGGCTATTCGCGACCATCCTGCTCAAGATCGAAAGTGGAGACGCCGTCCGCACTGGTCGGGCGCGCCAGCACCTCGGGATGACGAAGGGTGCGCAGCGCATCGTGATAACCGGCGCGCCAATGATCCTGCATCGAGAGGCGGGAAAACTCGTAGTCCTTGGAGTGGCCTTCGTAGTCCCGGGCGCGATAGATCAGGTGGACGAGGCTGTGCACATTGTGAGAGGCAGCCGTCCTGAGCAGCCTGACGTCGTCTTGCTCGCGCAGGTCTTCGGGCAGCCTGCTCAAGAGAGCTGCCAGCTCCCGCTGCAACCGGTGCAGGCTCTTGAACTGGTCTGTGCTCGCGCGCGTGCGGCTCGAGTATTGAATCTCCTTTTGACGCGTAATGACGTCGGCCATATTGCGCGGAATCTGGCCGCGCGCGCTCCAGAGATCGACCTGAAACACGAGCGTGTCCTGACGCGCGCCACATTCGATCACCCACTGCAACGGCGTGTTGGATACGAGGCCGCCGTCCCAATAGTGTTCGCCATCGATCTCGACGGCCGGAAAGCCCGGCGGCAGCGCCCCACTCGCCAGGATGTGCTCGGGCCGAATCGTATGCGTGGCTGTGTCGAAATAGACCAGATTGCCGGTCCGCACTTTGACGGCACCTGCGCTGAACCGCGTCATACCGGCGTTGATGCGGTCGAAATCGACGAGGCGCTCCAGCGTCGTCTTCAACGCGCTCGTGTCGTAGATGCTGGTGGCGGCAAGCGTTCCACCCGCTTGCAGCCACGGCGCCAGCGGCCGCGTAGAAAAGAATCCGTTCGCGCCGAACACCGCCGCAAAGCTCGCATTCACCTGATTGAGAAAATTGCGGGTGTGATCAGTATTCATTACATCGGTGAACGGCGCGTCCAACGTCACTTGCGTCCAGAACTCGCGAAGCCGGTCAACGCGGGAACTGGGAGGATTGCCGGCGATAATTGCAGCGTTGATCGCTCCAATCGAAATGCCGGCAATCCAATCCGGATGAATGTTGGCTTCGGCCAGGGCCTCGTAGACGCCTCCCTGGTAAGCCCCTAGAGCGCCGCCGCCTTGTAAGAGCAACGCGACGCAATCGAATGGCAGACGCCGGTCGGCAGTCGTGAGGTGTGGTCCAGGCTGAAAGTTCATGGGGTTCTGTGCTCTTGTTTACGATTGCCCAAGCCTTGGTTCTGTTCAGAACGTGTCGTAGCGGGCTTCGTGATCCAATTTAATAAACTATACCGTATAGTTTGATATTTGAATTGTCAAGCAAGCGCGTTCACAACTTTGTGCTGCATCTGATTGAGTGACGTTTGTCCGACGTTGTTGTCGACTACCCGACCAGTTCGACACGCTGACACAACGCCGAAGTCCGCTTCGACGTCACGCAGCTGTGGTGAGCGAACCGGTCTCTGTCACGAGCAGCAGCTAAGCCAACGGGCTTACGATATCCACCGTGTTCGTCGGGTGAGGTCCGCCCTGCCCGAATTCGTGTTGGCTAGTTGCAAACCAAAACGCGACGGTGGCGACTATAGGCGTAGTAGCAGTCGCTATCGGAATAGTTGCCATCGTTCGCGCCGCCATAGGCATAACCGGCATAGGCTCCTGCGGCATAGGCTGCACCATATCCGTATCGCCGCCCGCCATAGCCACGGCTGAAGCGACCGGAATGGCCGTAGCCGACCGATGCGGAGCGAGCCTCGACCGAGCGTGCAACCGCAGGTCCGCCACGACCGCCGGCACGGACTCCGCCAGGCCCCCTTAGATCGCCGCGAGGACCGCCGGCGCCCAGCCGGGGAGCCGGACCACCAAAGCCGGCACCAGGCCCACCGCCAGGCTCCATAGGAGGAGGACCTGCGATTGCGGGAGGACCTCCGGCTGCGATCGGCGGAGGACCCCCGGGCCCCATCGGAGGAGGCGGAGGGAATTGCGCAAACACCGCAGTTGGCACCAGTGAAATCGTTGCGAGCGTTACGCTGACGGACAGCGTCAAGAGTGTCTTCCTGGACATCATAGTCTCCATTTTAGATTTGCGTTTCAAGGACCGGCACCGGCGCGGCTGGCGCGAGCGTCGGGTTCGACGAATGGGTGTCGTGCGCCGGGTCAACGGCTTCTTGCGTTGGCCGGCTATCGTCGTGAACAGGGTGGATCCGGAACCACGCCACATAGAGCGCTGGCAGGAACAGCAACGTCAGCAGCGTGCCGACGATGATGCCGCCCATCATCGCGTAGGCCATCGGGCCCCAGAAAATCTCGCGCGCGATCGGAATCAGCGCGAGACTTGCGGCGGCCGCCGTCAGCAGGATCGGGCGCATGCGATGCTCGGTCGCTTCGACCACGGCATCCCAGACCGGGCGCCCCTCCTTCCTCAGATCCTCGATCTGCACGATCAGGATCACCGAGTTTCGGACCAGGATGCCGATCAGTGCCAACACGCCGAGGATGGCGACGAACCCAAGCGGCGCGCCGCTCGGGAGCATGGCCATGACGACGCCGATCACGGCAAGCGGCGCGACCGCGAACACCAGGAACAGGCGATGGAAGCTCTGCAGCTGAATCATCAGGACCGTGGCCATGACGAACAGCATCAGCGGAACGACCGCCACGATTGGCGACTGGCTCTTGGCACTTTCCTCCACGGCGCCGCCGATCGCCACCGAATAACCCGCCGGCAATGCTTTGCTAAACTCCGCCACCTTCGGCGCCAACTGGTCCATGATCGTCTTCGGCTGGACGCTGGTGACGATGCCGGCCTTTAGCGTGATCGTGGGAATCCGGGCGCGACGCCAGATCGTCGGCTGCTCGATCTCATAGCGCAGATTGGCCACCGCCCCGAGCGGCACCGACTGCCCGCCCTGCCCGCTCAACTGCAGATCCCGGAGCGTATCGATCGTGCCGCGATCGACCGCGGTCGCCCGTCCCGTGACGTTGACGAGATAGATGCTGTCGCGAACCTGTGTGATCGGGGTACCCTCGAGCACCGAGTTCACAGCCGTGGCGATGTCTTCCGACGTCACGCCGAGCTGGCGGGCCTTGTCCTGGAGAACGTCGACCTTGACGACGCGCGCAGGCTCCATCCAGTCGAACACGACGTTGCCGAGATCAGGATTGCTCCGGACGATGCCCGCGAGTTGCTGCGAGAGATCCCGGACCTTCGAGATGTCGGGCCCGCTTACGCGGTATTGCACGGGACGTCCCACAGGCGGGCCGACCTCGAGCAACTTGACGTAGGTGTCGGTGCCCGGAAATGTCTTCCTCAGATATTCCTCGAACTTTGCCTTGACGAGGTCGCGCGCCTTTATGCCGCCCTTGGTCACGACCACTTGCTGGCCGAACCATGCATTGGCCGTCTGCACGTCGAACGACAGCACGAACCGTGGCGCGCCGGTGCCGACATACGTCGACCAATGCTCCACGGAGCCATTGCCCTGCAGCTGTTCGCGCTCGAAGCGGGCCATTTGCGCATTGGTATCTGCTATCGAGGCATTTTGCGGCAAGTTCCAGTCGATCACCAGCTCGTCACGGTCCGACGAGGGAAAGAACTGCTGCTGCACGAATGTCATGCCGAACAACGCGACGAAGAAGGCTGCAACCGTCACCCCGACCGTGATCCAGCGGTGATGCATGCAGACGAGCAGCAGGCGGGCGAACATCTGCGCCACGCGACCCTTCTCACCATGATGCCCCTTCATCCTTGCCGGCAGGATGGTGACGCCGAGCAGCGGGGTGAACAGCACAGCGACGATCCACGACACGATCAGGGAGACCGCGATCACCACGAACAGGGTGAAGGTAAATTCACCGGCATTGCTGCTGTTCAGCCCAATCGGGATGAAGCCTGCAACGGTGACCAGCGTGCCCGTCAACATGGGAAAGGCGGTCGACGTATAGACGTGGGTCGCCGCCTTTTCGAGGGGATCGCCGCCTTCCAGCCGGGCCACCATCATTTCGACAGCAATCATGGCGTCATCGACCAGAAGGCCGAGCGCGATGATCAGTGCACCCAGCGAAATTCTCTGCAATGAAATGCCGGCATAGTTCATCACCACGAAGGTAATGGCGAGAACCAGCGGGATCGCAATTGCGACGACAAGCCCGGCGCGCATGCCCAAGCTGAGAAAGCTGATGGCGAGAACGATGACCACAGCCTCAAACAGCGCTTCGGTGAAGCCCGACACGGCATGCTCGACGACAACAGGCTGATCGGCGACCAGGTGAACGCCGACGCCGATCGGCAGGTCGGCAATGACGTTCGTCATTTGCTCCTTCAGCGCCTCGCCGAAGTGAAGCAGGTTGGCGCCGGACTTCATGCCGATGGCAAGCCCGATGGCGGGCTGGCCGTTGTACCTGAACAAGGTCTTGGCCGGATCGGCGTAACCGCGCGTGATGGTCGCGACGTCAGTCAGCGGAAAGAAGCGATCGTTGATCCGAAGATTGACCGCGTTCAGGCTCGCCTCCGACGTGAAACGGCCGTTCACCCGCACGCTGATGCGCTCGGCTCCCTCCTGGAACACTCCGGACGGCGCAACCGCATTTTGTGCCTGCAGGGAGGCCATGATCGAGCGGACGTCGAGGCCAAGGGCAGCGACTTTCCGGGTGGAGAATTCGAGGTAGATCACCTCGTCCTGCGTTCCCAGAATGTCGACCTTACCCACGTCAGGCACGGTCAAGACCTTGGCGCGGATACCCTCGACCTCGTCGTGCAGCTGACGCTGGGTCAAACCGTCGCTGGTGAAGGCATAGATGTTACCGAACACGTCGCCGAAGCGATCGTTGAAGCCCGGCCCGATGACCCCTTGCGGGAATTCGCCCTTGATATCCGCGATCATGTTGCGGACGCGGACCCAGGTCGGCTTGACGTCAGCCGCCTTTGTCGTGTCTCGCAGATAGACGAATACGGTGGTCTGGCCCGCGACCGTCACGCTTTTGGTGTAGTCGAGCGATTCCAGTTCCTCGAGCTTCTTTTCGATCCTGTCGGTGACTTGGCGCATCATCTCTTCGGGCGCTGCGCCCGGCCACTGCGCCTGAATCACCATGGTCTTGATGGTGAAGTCGGGATCTTCCTGACGACCAAGCTGAAGGTAGGCAAACAGGCCTGCCGCCATGAAGGCGATCATAAAATACCAGACGAGCGAACGATGGCGGAGCGCCCAGTCGGAGAGGTTGAACGACTTCATGGCTTCTGATCCTGTTCGATACGGACTTGTTGTCCTGGCTTGAGGCTATGGATTCCGGCGGTCACGATGCGCACACCGGGGGCAAGCCCGCCGGCGACGCGGGCACCTGCGGGGTCTCCCGCGAGATCGACCTTGTGCAGCGACACAGTGCTCGCTGGCTGATCGACGACCCAGACGAAATTCGCACCATCCTTGGCGAGCACCGCTGAGGCGGGAACGCGCAACGTCGGACTTTGGACTTTGCCGAGCTTCGCCGTAACGGTCGTGCCCAGGCGGAAGCTTTCAGGGGGATTGTTCAGGGCGATGCGGACTCGCCGCAGGCGCGTCGCGGGATCTGCCTGCGGGGCGATCTCGCGAACCTTGCCGTCGACCTGAACCGCGGGGAGCAACTGCAAGCCAACTGTGAATGGCAAGCCAATTTCAAGCGGCACCGGGAAATCCTCCCCGATATCGACTACCGCCTCCCCGATGTCCGGCCTCGCAACTGTCACGACATTTTGGCCGGGAGAGACCACCTGCCCGACTTCCGCGCCCACCGCGGTGACGACGCCGGCGAAATCGACCTTGATCTGTGCATAGCCCCGTTGCTCGATCGCCTTGACCAGGTTGGCCTGTGCGTGCGCCACCGACGCGGCGGCGCCGGCCCGCGCCTGCTCGGCATTGTCCAGCGTCTGCTTCGTGGTGGCGTCTGTTGTGATGAGGGTTCGCTGCCGCTCTTCCGTTGCTGTTGTGGTCGAAAGCTGCGCCTCGGCCTTCGTCAGCTCAGCCTTGGCGGAGCGTACCGCAAGCTCGAGAGCCGTGGGATCGATGACACCTACAGTTTGTCCTTCGCTGACGAGGTCGCCAACCGAGACGGGACGCCCGGTCAAACGTCCCAAGACGCGGAACGCGAGATTGGTCTTGTACTGCGGCTCAACAATGCCCACGGCGACCATGCCGTCCGTGCGGCTCGGCTCCAGGACCGTCGACAGCACGGGTCGTACAGGGTCGGGCGCTTTCGCTTCCTGCTGACATCCAGCCAGCACTAGGGCGGAAGCAAATGTGCCGGCTGCAATCATGGCTCGCTTCTTCATGATGGGTCTCCTTCAAATGTCACGGCCTGGCCAACGCTCAGCAGCTTGCCGCCATCGATCACGACGCGCTCACCTGGCTCTAGGCCCGCCTTGATCAGCACTTCACGGGCTTCATAACCGCCGATCGTCACCGGCTTGAGCGCGGCCGTTTTGGTCGCGGGATCAACGGTCCAAACCGCGGGCTTCGATCCCGCCGCCGCCAATGCACTCCAGGGCAATGCGATTTGCTGCTGGGCCCTAGCTTTGACGGTTCCTGCAACGGCGCTTCCAAGCGTCATCGCGGCCGATGGATCATGGATGGCAACCTTGACGCGGATGGTCGCGCTCTTGGCGTCAATCACGGGCGAGACTTCCCTGACATGCCCGCTCGCCGTCACGCTTGCGTCGGAGACAAGTGCCAGCGATACGCGGCTGTCATCGAGATCGCCAAACAAGAGGGATTCGTAGATGTCGAACACGGCATCCCGTTCCCCTTCCTGCGCCAGGCCGAAAACCGGCTGCGCGGCCTGTACGACCTGGCCGACTTCCAAATTGCGCGCGGTGACCACGCCTGCCGCTTCGGCGCGCAGCGCGGTATGGCCGAGGGCGTCTGTCGCCGTTCCGAGCTCCGCTTTTGCTGCCTCAAGCGCACCTTCTGCGGTTCGCAGTCCTTCCTGCGCCTGATCGTAGACCGTCCGCGTGGTGAAACCGCTGGCGATCAGCGCCTTCTGCCGTTCGAAGGTTACCTTGGCCACGCGCAGCTGGGATTCTGCGGCCAGCACCGCAGCGGTGGCGGCGTCGACGTCGGCCTGCTGCTCCGCCGGATCGAGCAGAGCAAGGACTTCGCCAGCCTGGACGCGGGCGCCGACATCGACATAGCGTGCGAGCACACGTCCGCTGACGCGGAACGAGAGATCCGCGCGAAAACGGGCCTGGATTTCCCCGGTCAAGGTGACGGAGGCTTGTCGGTCGCGCGGCTGCACGATCTCCGTGTGCACGATTGCCGCGCGTGTGACCGGAGCCGCGGCGTGATCGTTGCAGCCACTCAGCGCGATTGCGACAAGCACGACCGCAAGGCCACCAGGCCCCCTCAACTTGCCTTTGGGGGCAGTTCCAACGACTTCAGTTTGGTTCGTATTCTGTTTCATGACACGTCCATGCGGTGACCAAGTGACGACAACTCGCCCAGCACATCCGCCGCTTGATGGGCAGAGACCAGTTGGGCTCCGCGAGCCGGACTCGGATCCGGTCGGGTTGCAACGGGCCGGCTGTTCCGATCGGGGGAGCTTGCTCCCTTGCAAAACGCCGAGGCATCGGACGGGATGACTTTTGACCGGCGAGGCGACTGTCTGATGCGACGCTTCACCATCGTCCAGTTCGCCTGCCACTCACGCTCTGTCAGTGGAAACGACGCAACGACTGACGTGAATTCGTCGCCAAAGCCGTGTTCGACCCGGCCGCCGAGACCCTTGGCAAGATCATTATTGATCTGGTGTTCGCGCCCCTCGGCGCCCCGCGCCGACCGCGACCCGTTGTCCAGAATGACGCAATTCACCAGCGTGCCGATTCGTGACAGTTTGATCCTGATTTCTCCGGTCCGCGTCTCGAAGCACGCATGCTTCGCGGCGTCGGTTACGAGCCCGTGAACGATCAATCCCAGCCGCCGGCATCGCTCTGGTTGAAGCGGAAGAGATTCGGTGGCGAGTACCAACCCGATGTTCATTCGATCCAGCAGCGAACGGCGCATGGCGCTGCCCATCATGCGGACGTATGTCGCGGCGTCGATCAGCGCCTTGCCCTTGGGTATGGCGAGCGCCTGCTGCACATCGGCATGACCATGCAACAGTTCGACCACGTCGCTTAAGGCGCGCTTGGCCTCCGCCCCCTCAACCCGGACGGCCGCGGCCGAGACCAGGCTGATCGCCGAGGCGAGCCCATTATTGATCCGGTGATTCAATTCACGCAGCAGAATGCCCTGCTCCACGATCGGCGAGTCCGGGCTGTACACACTCACTGTGATCTCCTCTGGTTGTCCGGATAAGCAGCAGCCGAACTCGCATGTGGCGGCCGCTGGTCATCTGGATGAGGTGCCGCAGACCCAAGCGATCAAAGCCGTCTGCGTTATTCAAATTACACTACACCGTATATTTTCTTTTTCTTGCATTTTCGTTCCGTGCATGTCAAGCGGGATCTGCAAACTCGCAATTAGGAGATCGTGATGGCGAAGAACAAAAGCCCGAAACGCGGCAGACCGTCCAAGGACCTTGCGGGCGATGTCCAGGCGAGGATTCTCGATGCAGCCCAGCAGCTCTTTCTCGAGAAGGGCTTTCGGAGTGCCAGCATCGACGACATCTCCGCGTTGGCCCCTGCGAGCAAACCGACCATCTATGCCCATTTCTCCGACAAGGAGGCGCTGTTCGTAGCTGTGGTGGCCCGGACCATCAGTGGATTGACGGATTTTGAGGGATTCACGCCGTCAGGCCGTACCATCCAGGAAAAGCTCACCAATCTTGGCATCGAGATCGTGGAGAGATTCGTCGAGGACACGTTGGACCTGACTCGCGCGACGATCGCCGAGGCGCGGCGATTTCCCGAATTGAGCCGAAATGTTCATGACGCGGCGCGCGACCGCGCGGCTGGGGCAGTATCGCAGCTCTTGAACGAGGCAACGCAGAAGGTCGCGCGCTCACCTAAAGGACCTTTCAGCGCAAAGCGGAGCGTAGCGACCGCGCAGATGTTCATGGATCTCATCCTGCTTCCGATGCTGATGAGATCTCTGATGGGTGAGGACCTGAAGGATCTCAGAAAAGAGCTGCCGATATTTCTGCACGAACGGGTCAATTTCTTTCTTGCGGCTTGCGAGGCAGACTGGAGGCCGTGAATCAAAAACCCCGCTCGCTATCCTTGGGCCGCGGCTTGGGGACTTAAGTCGGCGCCCAAGTCGATCGACTGAACCCATGGTACGTGATGCAGGGCGCTTGCGCAGAAATCCATCATCTCGTCGAACGTGGGACTAACGGTAGTCGCGATGATACGCGACGGATTGAGATATCCGTCCATTGATTCAAGCAGGCAACATGTCATCGCCATCGGGCTACCCGGTCGCAGTTCGCCGCTCGCCTGTCCGCCAGCAATGATCGTGCGCACCAGCCCTCGGATCCGGTCGGTGTAAGACAGCTCGACTGCCCAATTCCCGCGTACCGCCGCGGCGACCAATTCGTGTAGCTTGCGGTCGGTCTCCAGCCGATGTTCGTGCAGCTGCGAGATTGCGCTCAATGCGGCCGTTAGACGCTCCAGAGCCGAGCCGCTCAAGAGAGCCGCAAGCGTTGCGGCCGCGGAGACCTGTTTGAACAAATCCGCCACGACCGCCTCCTCAATCGCCTGCTTTGAAGCGAAGAAGCGGTAAACGTTGGCGGGCGACATCGACGCTCCGCGAGCGATATCGGCGACGGTGGTCTTTTTGAACCCGATTTGGCGGTACAATCGGATCGCTGCTTGGAGGATTCTCTGACGAATGCACGGCGATCCGGGCTGAGGTATGCGTTCCTTCATTGCTTGGGACCTCAGTGAGATGGGATCGAATGCAGTTCGCGTCGGCAGGCTTCTCCGAAGCCACGCAAAGGATCCATTTCCTCCAGAAATTCAGGAAGATCGCCAAATTCCCGGTTAGGTGACAGGTAGGTTTCGATGATCAGGCGACCTGCTCGCTCCGCGGCCTGTACCACTTGATCGCTGGACAGAATCCGCATCCGCCCGATGAGCGCATACAGATTAACCAGTTGCGGAATCTCGGATCGGTCACTGACGAGCGCGTCGGCGTAGACTCGGGAGGCTTCCTCGATGAAGCTTCGATAGAGCCGCTCGCGCTTGGAAATCGACCGGGAATAGTGACGCTCGCGAAGCCTGCGGCGCCGGGTCACCCATCCAGTTACGATCGTAGAGATCGCGCCGAAGGCCGAGCCTCCGAAGGCGGCAAAAGCAGGAGCATATATCGTGTTCATGCGATCATTCCTCATCTCTCGCGCCGCGATAGGGTGACGATCCTACTGTCCTGACCGAAGCAGCTTTCGCCGCGTGATCGAAGACCGCCCTGCAAGCATCGCTCAGGTCTGATTTTCTTTGCCTGAGACAGGCCTCCACATTCGTGGCGTCGGGGATGTAGCTAAGGCACAGCCGGAAGGCGTCAGGCGCGCATGCGGCCCTCTGCTCGGCGGTGCCGCGGTTCTCCTGTGCAATGGCGGTCCCATTGCCTAACAAAGCCGCCAGGATGACGACTAACGTGTACTTCAACATACAGAATTCCTTCTTCTACTGAGGCTCGAACGAGAAACGCAGCGTCACGCTCCGATTCCCCCGCCCTCAAACAGCCTGAACACACACTTGTGAGTCTTCGCTCTTGACCCCTCCGATCGGGGAAGATATGAAATATACGGTTTAGTGTATTTATGAGGTCAAGAATGTCAACACTTTTATTATCGCTCGCAAGAGAAAATCCGTTGCCAGGGCTTGCGGTCGCATCCCTGAACCTGGTCGTGGCTCTGGCTCTCGTAGGCCTGAGCTTGCTGCTGGGCGTTGCGATATCCTTGCTGGCCGGGCTGCACGCGTTCGTCGATCGAGAGGCGCTGCCGTTCAAGCCGCAAGTCCAGTGGCAGAGGGCCGCTTCATGACGCCAGCCCTCATCCTCGTTCGCGATTGCATTATCTATTCGGTCAATGTCTGGCTCGTCCCCGTTGAATGCGCGTTCAACTCAATTGAGTCGGAGCTCGTGCGCAGAGGCGTGCAGCTTTACCCGACCGAATAGCGCCCCGCCTGATGGCGCATTTGTGATTGACCCGAAATCCATGAGCCACAATCCATGCGATTGGCAGGAAAAGCGCCGCCATCTCGACGCTGATCTGAAATCGAAACGGAAGCAACATGCCACACACATCAGGCCGAACAGCCAACAAGCGGTCCCGGACCGCACCGAAGGGACTTCAGCGCGGGAGCCAGGCGCTGTGAGCAGGAGATCCGTTCTGTTTACGCGTGCGCGCGGCTCAGTCGATTCTCAAATTCCGCTGCGGGATTATTTTCTGTGGGTTGGCGGGGCGTTGCTCGTGCTGCTGTTTGCGGCCGATTCCCTGCTCCCCGCGCCCCCGCCAAGCAAGCTCATCGAATCGCATTCTACGAGACCACCGATCCGGATCACCTCCGATCTGAAGCGACCCGAAGCAGTTGTCATCAACACCAATCAGTCCGACTTCCTGTCTATGCCCCAGGAAAAGGAGTTTGCCGTGGCCCCCTCGCCGCCGCGCAGTTCTAACGTGGACGATGCTGTACGACAGCCGGCCACGTCATTGTCCAAGCAAGCCGATGCGAGTGACGGGAATCCCGCAATCTCGCCCCGTGTCCGTGACACGTTGGCGCTGTTAGTTCCGGGAGCTTCCGATCAAGCCGGCTCACGCAGGAGGCAGTTCGGCCTCGCGTCGGAATCACAGCCGAGTTTCGCTCAGACCCGGTCCGAGAAGCGGCGACGATCTGATCCGCATCACACCGATCAGTAAAGCCACCGATCAATCTTGACCAAGTGTCACAGGATCTACCTCATGTCTAAGAAGCGATTATTAGCGATTGTCATCTGGTTCGCCACGCTTGCTCCTGCGGGCGCGATAGCCGATGTCACCCATACAATCTTGAACGCCGCAAATTCGGTCGTAGCCGCTCAGCGCGAGGGCGAGGAGGCAATGAACCGTCGCTTGCTCGAGCAACTTCGCACCGTAAAAATACCACTCAGTGAGGCGGTAGCGATCGCCGAGCATCTACATGACGGTTCAAGGGCTGCCGACATTAGCTTGGAGATATCCGGTCCGCCGGTTTATCGAGTGCGGACGGTAACAAATGAGCGGATCTGGGAGAATGTCATAGACGCGAACACCGGAGGCGTTACGGAAAAGGAAATTTCGTCATCGCTGACGGAGCTCGACCGAGAGGATCTGGGCAACATCATTGCCCTGAGCTCAGTTGAGCAAGAGCTGTCTGACGCCGTACGCATCGCCGAGAAAGCTGCAGCGGGAAGCGCTCTTGCCGGAGGTCTTATGAACCAGGATGGCAAACTAAACTTCGTGGTCGTCATCGCCAGTGGCGATCGCTTGAAGGAGGTCACGCTCGAACCGCCCCGGGTTGGCAAGTAAAAGGCGAATCGCCACTACCGGTTTACCGAGCCGCACGACAAAATTGCACCAGAAATTGATTTGCCAAACGGCTGCTCTGCGCCAGGAACCGTCGTTCCATAACGCCCATTCCGCGAAGCCCAGTCCGATCAGGGACATGGATTCGTGCCTGAGCGGTACCATGAAGCACAGAATTTTCCGGACCGAATTTTGCGTTCGACGTCGAGCGGCTTGAGTTTGCCGGTCATGTGTTCTCCCTCGCGAAATGCGTCCTCCGAAGCCACGGCCAGAAGCTACGGTTTGCACGGTGCCTAGGGGCAACATCGCGGAACTGATCGCGACCGCCTTATCGCCCTACTCGTTGTTTTTGCTGTCGCTCCGAACAATGGGATACAGAGGAGAACAGTGCAGTGGCGGAAGAACCCTCCTCCGAACCCACGGCGAAAACTACAGCTTGCGCGAGGAATTAGCGCAAAATCGCGGAATTCTTCGGTCGCCTTGCGGTAGATTCGAACAATCGGATACTGGGGAGAGCTGTGGCGTAGAAATGGCGGAGAGAGTGTCTTGTCAACTGTATTGATATCTAACGGCTTTTCCGTGCGCACCTCACGCCTTCTACGGTCTACACTACGGCGTGCAAGCGCACCTTAAGACCGTAGATTGGTGCCATGTCCGAGATAGGTCACTTGCGCTCGCTCATCGCCGGACCGAGCGTCAAGGTCGGCTTCGAGCCAAAAGCCATCACGAGAGCGTCGGAAAGTCTGCTAAGGGTCAATACTGTTGAAGAAGTAGGCCGGGTCTCCCTGCCAGCGGATCAGCCCGACCGCTACAAGCGCGAGCGCGACACCCCCCATTTTTGCGGCGCGAACGGATCTGCCACTCTGCTGTTGTCCGTAATCTTACGGACATTGTGCGTCGCTATCTTTAGCATCTACTGCAGATTGAATTTGATGACGATCTGATTTTCAGTCGAGGCCCCATGAGCGTTAAAGCCATGATGGCGACGATCCTCCAGAACCAATTGACGCTGCGCGGCGTGCATTCACTGACGCCATCGGACTACGATCAGATCGTCGAACTGCTGATCGAACAGCTCAGAGAACTGGAGCTTAGCCTGGCTGCGCGAGAGCTAGCTGACAAACAGGAGCCATAATGCCGGTCAACCACACCACGATCTGCGCTGCGGACAGCGCGTCGCGCTGCACACATACGGTTCAGCAAGCCCCTCGCTGATCATGATCTGCGCCACGTCTCGACCGCCAACCGATAGCGCTCCGCATAGGCGCCCATAGTTGC
The DNA here is from genome assembly GCF_029953005.1 of Bradyrhizobium sp. Mp27. Classification (NCBI taxonomy): domain Bacteria; kingdom Pseudomonadati; phylum Pseudomonadota; class Alphaproteobacteria; order Hyphomicrobiales; family Nitrobacteraceae; genus Bradyrhizobium; species Bradyrhizobium sp. Mp27. The sequence goes on from NZ_JASAUS010000072.1 coordinate 38,259, forward strand.
AGAGCTTGGTGCCCTCTAGGCCGGGCTTGCAAGCGCAAGCGACGCGGTTTAGGCGCGCGTCGCCTATTGCAATGAGAGCCTTCAAGCGAATAGTTGCTGCATCTGCTCGTTTTCGCTCATCCTGGCAGCGAGCTAAATCGCCTTTTTCTGGAGTGTTGAAGCCGACGAGGCGGTAGGTGTTGCCGTCAAACGTGACGGTGTCGCCATCGATCACTTCAATTGCTTGAGATGCGCGCGCATAATGCGATTCCGCGTGGGGTGCTCTTTGCCACACCAAAAACGCAGAGAGGGCAGCAAACGCAAAAGCGGCCACGGCTACTGCCCCCAAAATTGTGAGCCAGCTCGGAAAGGTGCGGCGGCGCCGAAACGGGCTCACGGTCATTTTTGCTATCCTGTTGGTTTTCGGCCTTGGCTTCTCGCGAGGTGCCTAAGTTTAGTCTGACGTCATCTCGGATAGCTGGATAAGAAGTGCCTCTGGTCGGAGTACCTCTCAATGGTTGGCGCGTCCGATCTAACCTTTGTTCGCGACGATTGGCATGATGCAGCCCTCTCCGCAGGCGCGATTTTCCGCGACTGAGAGACCAGGCGAGGGGAATTTGGTGATGCGCTGATTGGCGATTGGACTGATTTCCCTGATGACCTCGGGCGTGGCTGCGGCTCAGCTTCGCTCCAACCATGATATGCAGTCCGCGTCAGAGCCAAAATGCGAAGCTCGCGCGTAATGCGAAGCCGATCGCAACAAGACCACAAGCTGTTGCGAGTTTTCTGAGCGGCTCGTGTATGCTTCTCCGTGCGCCGATGACTACTTAATGTCCGAGCGGGGACCGAATATGCCGACACGATTGATCTGCCACGACCCAGACTTCAAACGACGAGAAAGGGTTTCGGCCCTTATTGCCGAAGTCAAGCGGCACCGGCAGACATTGGCGGCCGAATGCCAGTTGTTAAGGCGCCGCACCACCCGCCGAAAGCCGTCCCCTTTTGACTCCGCTCACACCTCGTGACAAGCTGTCATGCATTTTCAGTGTTTGTTTAAAGATCGGATCGTGGGGTGCGTAAAATGTCCACTCGATTTCTTCGTCAATGGGCTTTCGCTATTGTCGCCACCGTTGGTGCGAGCACAGCTCTAGCTCAACAGAAAGCCCCAGCTCAAAACGGTGCGATTTCTCTAGGCGAAGAACCGCAGCAAACCGTCCAGTTGAGACCGGGATTCCAACAGGAGATAACGCTGTCGGGTGGCGCAACAATTGGCAGTATTCACGTCGGCAATCCGACAGTGGTTGAGGCTACAACGGTCAGCGACCGGCGGTTTGCGATAACCGGTTTACCGCCTGAAGAGAAGAGCCGTGCACCGGCTGATGCCGAAAGGGCGACGAATGTCGTTGTACGCGATCCTGATAACAAGGTAGTTGCAAACTTTGAGGTGGTCGTCGGTAACTTCCAGCAATCGAATACGCATCTGGTGGAGATCCATAAGCGTATTGGGGGCAATAGAACTGCTGGAGGAGGTCAGACAGAGATGACTGTTGGCGTTGACAAATACCGATGCTCGCCCATCAAGTGCGATTTGGTTTCGCGAGACAAGACCGAGTTGCCCACTCAGGTTCAAGTTATCCAACAAGATGTCCGGCAGGAGAACATCAACACCAATCGCGGTACGCCCAATCGGTGACTCTTGCTCGAACGATTTACTGACTTTCGCGATATTTATTTCACATCCGGCGCTGGCCGGACTTCCCCAATAGCGACTGTGGACTCGTTGTTCAACCGCCCGACCGAGGGGAAGGCACAGAACGACTTCAACTGCTTCCAGAGCCGGCATCGCTGCGGCGAGCGTAAGAACCTTCTTGCGCTAATGTGACTTGGGTCGCTTAACGACGCCTGACCGCTTCGCGGATGGCCCCCGCGAGAGGATTTCTTCAACAGTTCGCAGCGTCCGAGCGAATTCAGACCGCAGATGTCGCGCATGCCCGGCATCTTTTGGCTCTGAGAGAAATGCAATTTTCACGAGGAAACGGTTCAATAGCACCGTGAGAGCAAGATTGTCCGAGTGTTTCGAACGCAATGCCCTGATCTGTTGTCGTATCTCGATCAGATCGAGCGGGTCATCGGTCGGTTCATTCTTCACAACGAAGCTCGCGCTATCCGCGGTAAAAAACGAGCCGACGCGCCGAGTATGATAGCGCGCCGACGTCGCTCTGGTAAAACCGGACAAGGGCGATGTCCCATGAATGCTAAGCTACCGTGTTCGATGCCCCCGGCAATCGAACCAGAGAGGCAAGCTTGATCCCACCGCTGGAAGTTAATTCCGGAACCTTACCCCTAAGGCTATCCTGGCACCCCGTTTGCTCAGTCAAGACCAAAGGTCGCTCCCGATAGGGGGCTGTTTCAGGTTGAGGCAAGCGATGCAAGAAGTGTCCCGTTCCGGTATCACCGGCGAACTGCCGCTCAACGCGCTCATCGCAGATCTATGGTGGCGCGTCGATCTTATGAATTCCGATATTCTGGAAGAGGAAGCCAAGGCCGGCGTGTTCGATATGCGTCAGCCGACCTATCCGCTTCTCGCGCTAAATCTTCGGGAGCGACGCGACAACCTTGTGTCGACTATCTATGCTCTTGAAGAGCGTGCGAAGGGTGCGCAAGTGGTGGCGTAATCACCTTGCTGCGGGCGGCGTTCCTGAGCATCAGGGATCGCCGATGTCGAATGCGCTTAATCGATCGTAGATTTCAACCGTAGCTATCAAGCTCGGCGACAAAAGGATGAGCTGGATCAAGGCGATCCGGAGGAGGGAGTATCCGCTGGTACGTGGGACGCGGCGGAACTCCCTCCGAATAAGATTTCTGAGGTCATCCACTCCTCTGACCGTCGAGCTGACCAATGGAAGCAACTAATTCGTAAAACAACCGAGGCGTGAAGTTGCCTTCAGCGAGGCATTCGAGACACTTTGCGAGCTGAGCAGACGGAAGTCTCGCCAACTTGTTATTGCCATACTCCTCGCCAGCATCAGCTCCAACCAGGATGCACAAAACTCGATACTCCACGCCGAGCCCGGTCGTGAGTGAGGTCTTACCGTCCTTGAGTGTATTTAAGCTACTTATGGGAACAGATTTCCTGTCTACACGGCGTGGATTTCCTATCTCTTCGGCGTCGATTACTCCTCTTGCTGTCGATCTTTTCCATACTGTGCCACTACGACCCAAGCTGTGCCCGCCGGTGCAATGGGCATAAGCTGCGAGTAGCTGGCTCTCGAAACGTTCGATCCTTTGAAAGTTCAATAGGCCCCGCGAGCTTAGAGCGAAACGATGGGTTGATGTCCGCGCGTTGGGGTATTTCCAGCCGGCGCCTTCTTCAACTACAACGAGGCCAATGCTCCTGAGCCTTCCAAACGCCGAGTTCACAGTCTTAATCGTCAGCTTCAGCCGATCGGCGATGGTTTTTTGCGACGCCCAGCCTGTTCCGTATCCAGGGTGATCCGGGTCCATGTTGATGAATGATGCGATCGCGGAGGCGACGTGTTTTTCGGCCGGCGTCAGATGGAACGATTGGAGAAGGGCGTCTTTCCAGGAGTACACGAACTGGCGTTCGCTTTTTGCGTCGCTGGTGAGCCCGCGTAACGCTTGGTTTAGAGTTTCTGTGCCTCTGTTCTCGCTCAACTCGTAAACGGCCAGACTTCGCCGTTTCGCGCGAACACTCCGCGAGTTTCGAAGTTGCGACATATCTCACCTGGTGATTACTGCAAAAGTTGATGGCCAGCAGTTCTGAGCGCCGCCGATTGCCTATGCGTCAGAATCTTTCGTCCCGCGTTTGCTAAGACTTGCCTGGGTGGCCTTAATCGTACAGGACCAGCGTGGCGTCTCGGCTTGAGCCTCGACCTGACGCTCCACGTAGTGATGAATAGAGGACGTAAGTATCCGGCGCGCTGCACCTTCTCTGTAAGAAATCAGCTCACCCAGTTGAAGCAATTGGTAAATGCGAGTTCTGCCGCAGCCGAGGATTTCAGCTGCCTCGCGCGGCGAAACAGCCAGTGCTTTTGTCGTGCTCTTGAAAACCATATCGCTCACGTTCGCTCCTGTTCACGGAACGCGCTCGCCGTAACAGACGCCGAGTGGGCAAAAAAAAGTTTTTGGGATAGCGTTTGCCCGCTATTCGGGGGGAGTTTCAAACAGCCGACGCAGGTCATCGCAACGACTCTGGTGCCAGGACTCGAAGAAGCCGGGCATGAGCGATCGATGGGGCGAGAGCTTTCGGCGTTTGCGCCTATCAAGCAAAGGCCGCTTGGCCGCTTTGACGAATGAGTTTACGGAGTAAGTGCTGCTATCAGTTTGGTCGATGCCAAAAAGTCGGGCAAACGACATTGCAAAGCTGATATAAGGACCATGTTCTGCGGCGCGCTTCTGAGGCGTATCGCCTCCAGAAAAACCAGCAGCAACAAAAACTGCAGGTAGGTAGCCTCCGAAAAGCCGTTCGAATGGCGTCCAATCCTTGAATGACTCTATGTAGAGGTCTTCATAGCTCCCAGCCGCGGCGTCCCGCTCCTTTTGTAAGCACAAGAGGAGCTCCCGTGCCACGTCTCTCGATGTTTTGGCAGGCAGCGGCTTGTGGCGGTCATCCCATAGTATTTCGTTGTCTAGCATGACCGTTAGTTTGCGCGCGATGGGTAGAGCGTCTTGGTACAAACGGCGCCGCGCTGCTTCGTGACCTCCGCTGCTATATTTTCTTGCGTCAGCAAACCAATCTAAACAGTACGACACTGCCTTCGCGAGCGCCGGTAGGTCGACGCTCAAGGGACGGAAAGGTTGTTCTACGGAACGGGTCAAACGAGCGATTTTTTCTTCAAGATCCTGCATATGCACCTCATCTTTGAACGTAAGATATTCCTCCTTCGGGATCACTGAGAAGAGCTGAACACCGCATAATCATTTGACGCTTACCAAATTTACCGTTGCTCCGCAGTGATCGGAGCATACGTGTTCCCGTGCTGAACCGGACGCTTGAGGAGGATGCTCCCACTCATGGACAGGGCACGCTGCGATCGAGGCGAGCTCACCGCCGCGGGCGGAAGGTCGCTCGTGACCCGGGTGGGCTGGCTCCGGGATGGGCGCTCGCGCCCTTGCTGACAACACTACCGTTATGAGACACCACGATCCGTGGGAGCGCGGCGAGATGTGATCCATCACGCATCCGCCACGGAATCCGCAACGCACCCGTGACGGATACCAACCGCAACAGTAGACGACAACATGGGCCACACGATAGGCGGCGGCATCGGCAATTGCGCCGGTAGCCAAGACCACACCCGCGCCGAGGTGATCGAGGAGCTGCACCGCACCGGCGCTCTCGACCGCGACCTGATGCTCAAGCCACTGGAGTGGGTCGCCACGGCCAAGCCGGGCGATGACTGGCCACCCGTGGGGCACCGCGCTCTGAATAGCGGCTGGGGCCCCAATGCGGTTCTTTTCCTTTGGGGTTAAAACTCCGGGACGTAGTGGCGGTTCAATGCTCGCATGACTCCGACGCGAGCAAACATCGTCGGGCCGCCATTCACGATCGGCGCGCGATATACCGGCCTGATGTGGGAAACCCTGATGCAGATGGCGAGCGCAGCCCATGGCGGAGCTGACGGCGGCAGCAACTAGTACCCACTTTTCTTGGAACGTGAGTCGTGATTCAAGGTCGGGATGATACCCGAAGCAAGAGAAGTCCACCTTTCGAGGAAAGATCGCAAGGTGCTTGAGGCGT
>NZ_JASAUS010000073.1:0-43577 GCF_029953005.1 Bradyrhizobium sp. Mp27
TAAACGTCCTGCCTGACCGGCTACTGCTGTTCAGCGGCGCTGACGGCGATCATCAGGTGGGGGAGTTTCAAGTGACCATACCCGGGGGATTTTGACCGACCCACGGGGGGCGATGGGACGGGCGCTGGTGCGCGATCCCCTGCTCTTCCTGTTCGACGAGCCGCTCTCCAATCTCGATGCGAAGCTGCGCGTCGAGATGCGGATGGAGATCAAGCGGCTGCACCAGCGTATCGGCGCCACCATCATCTATGTCACCCACGACCAGATCGAGGCGATGACGATGGCAACACGCATCGCCGTGATGCATCGAGGCGTGGTGCAGCAGTTCGCCGATCCGGACACCGTCTACCGCTATCCGGCCAATCTGTTCGTCGCCCGCTTCATGGGTTCGCCGCCGATGAACACCATGCCGGGGCGGCTCGAGGCCGATAGTAGCGGACTGATAGCCGTGATCGGCGCGGGGCGACCGGACGAGGTTCGTCTGCGCCTGCATGGACACGACGGGGCGGCGCCCTACGTCGGCCGCGACGTGGTCGTCGGGATCAGGCCGGAATGCATCGCCGAGGCCAGCCGCATCTTTTCCGGCGAGGCGCCCGTCCTCGTCGACGCGCCGGTCGAGATGATCGAGCCGACCGGCGCCGAGACAATCGTGCTGCTGCGTCTCGGCGGTGAGACTGCGCTGGCGCGCATCACCCCGGATATCCGTCCCGCGCCCGGCGCGACCGCCACCTTCGCGCTCGACACGCGGCGCATTTGCCTGTTTGACCCTGAAACGGAGCGGCTGATCGCATGACCCGGACCATCTATCCCAGCCTTGCCGGCCGCGTTGTGTTGATCACCGGTGGCGCCAGCGGCATCGGTGCCGTCTTCGTGCGCGCCTTCGCGACCCAGGGCGCCCGTGTCGCCTTCCTCGACATCGATGCGGGCGCCGGCGAGGCGCTGGTGCGGGACGTCGCGGCCACATCCGGCTCCGCGCCCCTGTTTGTGCCCTGCGACCTCCTCGACATCGACGCCTTGCGCGCTGCGATGGCAGGGGTGCACGGATCGCTCGGCGATGCCGCAGTCCTCCTCAACAATGCCGCCAACGACCAGCGTCAGGTGCTGTCTGAGGTGACGCCGGCCGAATTCGACTGGACGATCGGCGTCAATCTCAAGCACGTCTTCTTTGCGGCCCAGGCGGTGGTGCCGCAGATGCAGGCGCGCGGCGGCGGCTCGATCATCAACATGTCGTCGGTGGCGTGGATCCGCGGTGCGCCGGCGCTGCCGGTCTATGCCGCGGCGAAGGCGGCGATCGTCGGCTTCACCAATTCGCTGGCCAGATCAGTCGGCCCCGACCGCATTCGCGTCAACGCGATCGCGCCCGGCATGGTGATCACCGAGCGCCAGCGCCGGCTCTGGTTTCCGGACGAGCAGAAGATCTCCGAGCTGCGCACCCGCCAGGCGGTTCCCGATGCGGTGACGCCCGAGGACATCGCCAGCATGGCGCTGTTTCTCGCATCCGACGAGAGCCAGCGTATCACCAGCCAGTGTTTTCGGGTCGACGGCGGCCTCGCCTAGGACTGTAGGGTGGACAAAGCAAAAGCGTGCCCACCACCTCTCCGCAACCGAGAAGGAAATGGTGGGCACGCTTCGCTTTGCCCACCCTACGAAGCCGTCTGTTGCCGCCTGCCCTTGCGCATCGTTGCGAGCACGATGTCGGCGGCGAGCACGCTCGGCGACTTGTTTCCGGTGGACATGATGGTGTCGAGCCGTGCGAACGCGTCGACCTGTCGTTTGCGCAGCGGCGTGTCCGTGAGCAGCTCCGACAGTGCCGGCGTCAGCTTCTCCGGTACGCAGTCCTCCTGCAAGAACTCCGGAATGACATCCTCGCCGATCACGAGATTGGCGAGGATCACCGAGGAGACGCGGATCGCGCGGCGCAGGATGAAGGCTTCGATCGCGCCGACGCGATAGGCCGTCACCATCGGAATGCCTGATAGCGCGAGCTCCAGCGTCACGGTGCCGGATTTGGCCAGCGCCGCGCGCGCGGTTCGGAACGCGGCGCGCCTCTCGGTCTCGCCGACCACGATTTGCGGCTTGACCGGCCAGCTCGCGATGCCTTCGCGGATGGTGGCTTCGAGATGCGGCATGGTCGGCAGCTTCAGTTCGAAGGCGCGGCCTTCGGCCTGGAGCCGTCCGAGTGTCGCGCCAAACACGTCGAGATGGTGCCTGATCTCGCTGCGGCGGCTGCCGGGCAGCACCAGCAGAACCGGCGGCTCGGCATCGCGGCGCCGCTGCTCCTCCGCATTTGGCCGCAGCGACGGCAATTGCTCGATCAGGGGATGGCCGACATAGCTGCATGGCGGCCCGCCGAGCTTGCGGTATTCCTCCGGCTCGAACGGCAACAGGCCAAGCACATGATCGACGTAGCCGAGCATGGTCCGCGCCCGTCCCGGCCGCCAGGCCCAGAGCTGCGGCGAGACGTAGTCGACGACCGGGATCGCGGGATTCTTCGCACGCACGCGGCGGGCAACGCGATGGGTGAAATCGGGGCTGTCGATGATGACGAGCGCGTCGGGCGCAGCCTCCAGCACGGCGTCCACGGTCTGGCGGATCAGCCGCAATATCTTCGGCAATTGCTGGACCACCGCGGCGAAGCCGACGATCGACAGCTCCTCGATCGGAAACAGCGTCTCGAGCCCCTCGCGCGCCATGGTCCGGCCGCCGACGCCCACGAACTGCACGCCGTCGCCGAGCCGCTGGCGCAACACCTTCATCAAGGCGCTGCCGAGCCGGTCGCCGGATTCCTCCGTCGCGATCAGGAAGATCTTTCGCTTGGGATCGCGGCTCTGCATCACGCCGTCAGGCCGATGACGAAGAGATATTTGGCGTCGGCAAGCGAGATCATCGCCTGCGGCTCGGCGGCGATGGTGTTGCCGGCGACGACGGCGATGCCGGCCAGTCCGGCGCGAGCGACGCCTTCGAGGGTACGCGGGCCGATCGTCGGCAGGTCGAAGCGCAAATCCTGCCCGCTCTTCGGCACCTTCACCAGCACCCCGCGTCCTGTCGCAGCGCGGATGCGACCTTCCTCGCGCAGGCGTGCCACGCGCGCGAGCAGCGCGTCGGTGCCCTCGATATCCTCGATCGCCACCACATGGCCGTCGATCACGACCGCGGCCTGGCCGATGTCGAACGGGCCGAGCGCGGTCAGCACCGCGCGGCCGCGCTCGATGTCGGCCTTGCTGTTGTCGTTCGGCCAGGCGCGGCTGATGCAGCCCTCGGGCATCAGCAGATCCGGCGCGACATCCTTGATGCCGACCATGCGAAAGCCGCCCTGTTCGAGAATGCGCCCGACGCCGGACAACAGATGATCGTCGCCGCCGCGGAAGGCGCGGATGACGTTGCCGAGCAGGCGCAGTGTCGTGACGTCGAACCTTATTTCGGACAGCGCGGGCCGCACCAATGTGCCGATGAAGATCAGATCTCGGCAGCCCTCCTCGCGGAACAGCCGCATGGCGCGGCCGAGCTGGCCGACCGAGATCCAGCGATGGCGGAATTGCTCCACCCGCGTCGGATCGCAGGCGCCACGCAGCGGGAACAGCACCGGCGTGATGCCGCGCGCGGCAAGCGAGTCGGCGACCGCGAACGGCATCGCGCCGCCGCCGGCGACGACGCCGACCGGCGACGAAATCTCCGAAGCCGCCGATGTCATGCCCGCGGCCATCCCGAAATCACTTCTCGATGGCGGGAAGACAGATCGGGCGATGCTTGCGCTTGCCGATGAAGTCGAGGATCTCGGCAATCGCGGGATCTTCGCTCGCGAGCGGCTGGGCCGCCGCGAGCCGCTCGGCGAACGTGCCGGGGCCGTGGAAGAGTTTTTGGTAGAACGATTGCACGGTTGCGCGCCGCTGCTTGGTGAACTGACGCCGTTTCATGCCGATGAGATTGAGGCCTTCCAGCGCCGCATACTGGCCGTTGGCGAGGCCGAACGGAATGATGTCGTCGCGAACGCCCGAGAGGCCGCCGACCATCACCTGCGGGCCGATGCGCGTGAGCTGATGCACCGCCGACAGGCCACCGATATAGACGAAATCGCCGATCTCGCAGTGGCCGCCGAGCGTCGCCGAGGTCGCGAAGATCACGTTGTTGCCGACCATGCAGTCATGGCCGACATGGCTGTTGTTCATGAAGTAGCCGCCGTTGCCGACGCGTGTCAGCCCGCCGCCCTTGATGGTGCCGACATTCATCGTCGCGCCTTCGCGGATGGTGCAGCCGGAGCCGACCTCCAGCCTGGTCGGCTCGCCCTTGTAGCTGAGATCCTGGGGCGCGCCGCCCAGCACCACGAATGGCGAGATCACGCAGCCGTCGCCGATCGAGGTGTGGCCAATGACCGTGACTTGTCCGATCAGCTTGCAGTTCGCGCCGATCACGGCATTCGGACCGATGATGCAGAAGGGTCCGATCTCGGTACCCTCGCCGATCACGGCGCCGTCCTCGACCCGTGCGGTGGGATCAATCTTACTCATCAAGCAATCTGACTCATCAAGAAGGTCTGATCATGTGTTGAAGTCGCTCGGTTTTCCGGTGGTTAGCGCGACTATGCCCGATCTGTCCAGTGACGTATCATCTCGGCCTGTTTCAGGCGCCGGATGAGCTGGCCGTCCTAAAGCACGATGAAATTGGGATGAATCATCATCGCGCTTCAGGCTATTGTTTAAGCATGATCCTTTCGGGAAACCGCTGCACACTTTTCCGGATCATGCTCTAGCCCTTCAACGCCTTCATGTGGAGCTTGAAGTCATCGTGGTCAGGGCCCTGGCAGTTCTGCTCGCACAGCTCGCGGCCGCCCCGATCGTCTCCGAGACGGTCGAGACCGGCGAACGTCGCTTCGTCGATCTCGCGACGTTCGAGTGCCGCGACATCACCCGCAGCACGGTGCTTCAGCGGGTCTGCTACGACGGCGCGCGGCAGGACCTCATCGTCGCGATCGACGGCCAATATGATCGCTATTGCGGGGTCGCGGCCGAGACGGTCGACAGCCTGCTCGGCGCGCCGTCGATGGGCCAGTTCTTCAAGCGGAATATCAGGCGCGAGACGGCCGGCGGCCGTTACGGCTGCGGCGCATAATCCATTTGCGCTGGCTTAAGCCGCTCAGTCCGTCAGCATGGCGCCGACGTCGGCTTCGGCAACGATCTGGCCGTTGACCTTGGCGTCACCGTGAAACCACCACATCGCCTTGCGGCGGCCGATCGAACGCATGTGATATTCGATGGTGTCGCCGGGCAGCACCGGCTTGCGGAACTTGCACTTGTCGATGGTGAGGAAATACACCGCGCGCGGCTTCTCGGTGCCCTCGACCGAGGTGATGCCGATCACGCCCGCGGTCTGCGCCATCGCTTCGATCATCATCACGCCGGGATAGACCGGGCGTTCCGGGAAATGCCCCTGGAAGGCCGGCTCGTTGAAGGTGACGTTCTTGATGCCAATGCCGCTGTAATCGGCGCGGATATTGATCACCCTGTCGATCAGCAGCATCGGGAAACGGTGCGGCAGCGTCCGGAGGATCGCGTTGATATCCACCAGCTCGAATTTGATCGGTGATTCCTCCGTCATTCCCGTCCCTCGTTCTTCGGATCGGCCCTGCTGTCGCGTACCAGGCGCTCCACCGCGATAATTTCCTTGAACCACTGCTTGGTCGGCTTGGCGAAAAAGCCGCCCCAGCGTCCGTTCGGCGGGATGTCGTCCTTGACGCCGCTCATCGCGGTGACCTGGGCCCCATCGCCGATCTTGAGGTGATTGTTGATGCCAACCTTTGCTCCCAGCGCCACGTTGTCGCCGATCGTCAGGCTGCCTGCGAGCCCGATCTGGGCCGCCAGCAGGCAGTTCCGACCGATGGTCACATTGTGGCCGATCTGGACCTGGTTGTCGATTTTGGTGCCCTCCCCGATCACCGTGTCGCGCAGGGAGCCGCGATCGATGGTGGTGCCGGCGCCGACTTCCACATTGTTCTGGATCAGCACGCGGCCGGTCTGGGGCACCTTGAGATGGCCTTCGGGGCCGAAGAAGATGAAGCCATAGCCGTCCTGGCCGATCGAGCAGCCGGGATGGATCAGTACGTTGTTGCCGATCAGCGCGCACTGGATGGCTGTGCGGGCGCCGACATTGCAGTCCCGGCCGATCTTGACGCCGGGACCGATGACCACACCGGCCCCGATCACGGTGCCGCTGCCGATCTCGACGTCAGCGCCGATGACGGTCAGGGGATCGACGATGACGTCGTCCTCCAGCCGGGCCGAGGGATCGATGATGGCCGACGGGGCGATGCCGTCATTGCCGACCCAGGACTGCGGGCGCAGCGCATCGCCGTGCCATTCCCGGGCGAGCCCGACGAAGGCGCGGAACGGCTGCGCCACCCGCAGCACAGCCACATGCGCAGGCACCTGGGCCTCGAAGCGCGGACTCACAAGGCAAGCCCCGGCCTTGGTCGCCTTGAGCTCGTCGGCATATTTGAGGTTGTCGAAGAACGCCAGATGCATCGGGCCGGCTTCGTCGAGCGAAGCAAGACCGGTAATGACGTGACCGCCCCTGGCAGGGTCAACGAGCTGCGCCTTGGTCAGCGCTGCAATGTCAGCCAGCGCTGAGGCCGGCGGCTTTTTGAAGAAGGTCGGTTGCGCCATTCCACCCCATCGCGGTCCGGCTTCGGCATGAAGCGGTCAGGCCGCATCATGCCTTATCTCACGGATTGAGCACGATCTTTTTGGAAACCGACCCCAACAAGGGGCCGGCTCATGCCCTGCTGATCGAATTAGAACGAGGTGCCGCCGCCGAACCGGAACTCCTGGGTACGGTCGTACTTGCCCTTGGTGAGCGGCACGGCGTAGTCGAAGCGCAGCGGTCCGAATGGCGACTGCCAGATCAGGCCGACACCAACCGACGAACGGACGACGTTGCCGTTGTCATACACCAGGCCGGTACAGGTTCCAGACGTGGGCGGGTTGATGGTCGACGCCGTGCAATTCGAGTTCCTGGTCGTGGTCACCTCGTTGGTGAACGACCACGTCGTTGGGCCCTGATAGTCGAACAGGCCACCCGCATCGGCATAGACCGCGCCCTTCAGACCCACTTCCTTCGGCAGGAACCAGAACGGCATCTGCAATTCGAACGAAGCGCCCCAATATTTGGTGCCGCCAAGCGCGTCCTGCGTACCGAAGGGATTCAAATCGCGCGGGCCGATGCCGTTCGGAGCAAAGCCGCGGACGAGATTCGGGCCCATCTGGAACTGATCCAGCATGCGGATCTCGTTGTTGCCGATCTTGTTCAGCATGCCGCCCTGAAGGTGGACGAGGCCGACGATGTCGGACACCAGCGGAGCGTAGTACTTCGCATCGACGACGGACTTCAGGTAGGTGACGTCGCCGCCCACACCGGCGAAATCCTGACGGAAGTCGACGAGCAGACCGTCGGTGGGGTTCTTGTTGTTGTCCAGCGTGTTGTAGGTCAGCGTGTAGCCGAGCGCCGAGGTCAGGGTCTTGCCGCCGGCAAGCTCCTTGCGGACCGGCAGCGAGGCTTCGCCGTCGGAGTAGCAGCCGAGACCGCCGGTCGAGGCAGCCAGAGGAATACCAGTCGCTGCCGAGAAAGCCGGGCTCGGATTGAAAGCCGGATTGGGCGTCACACCGTCCGCGAGGAACTGGTTGTTGTTACAGTTCGCCAAGTAGGACGGCAGCGTGATTTCCTGCTGGTAGATCGAGTAGCGCACCTGGAGCGCCAGATCTTCACGCAAGGAGAAGCCGAGGCGCGGCGAGAAGCCGAGCGTCTTGGTGCCGTAGGAGATGTAGCTGTTGGCCAGCTGCTGGCGCTGATAGAGGTCGAGACCGAGCGCGACGCGGTAGTCGAGCAGATACGGTTCGACGAACGACAGCGAATAGCCGCGCGCATACTGGCCGTAGGTCACCGAAGCCTTGGCGAACAGGCCGCGGCCGAGCAAATTGCGCTCGGAGATCGAGACTTCGGCGAGCGCGCCGTCGGTCGTCGAGTAACCGCCCGAGACCGAGAAGTCGCCGGTCGATTTCTCTTCGAGATCGACGATCAGGACCACGCGGTCGCTGGAGGAGCCCGGCTCCGTCGTGATCTTCACGCTCTTGAAATAGTCGAGGTTCTTCAGGCGGCGCTCGGCACGGTCGACCAGCGCGCGGTTGTAGGCATCGCCCTCGGAGATGTCGAACTCGCGGCGGATCACGTAGTCGCGTGTGCGGGTGTTGCCGCGGACGTTGATGCGCTCGATATAGGTGCGCGGGCCTTCGTCGATATTGAACACGACGGCGACGGTGTGCGCCTCGAAATTACGGTCGCCGCCGGGACGGACCACGGCGAAGGCATAGCCGCGACGCGACGCCTCGATCTGCATTTCCTCGACCGACTTCTCGACCGATTCGACGTTGTAGAGCGCGCCTACATTGACGCGCGAATAGTTGCGCATCGTGGTCGGATCGAAGTTCGGAATGGAGGAGCGGAAGTCGACGGTACCGACGCGGTACTGCGAGCCTTCCTCGATCTTGAAGGTGACGTTGAAGCCCTTCTTCTCCGGATCGTATTCGGTGAGCGCGGCGACCACCTGGACGTCGGCGAAACCGTTCTTGAGATAGAAACGGCGAATCAGGTCGCGGTCGGCCTCGACGCGATCGGGATCGTAGATGTCGTTGCTGGCGAGGAAGCTCAGCAGGTTCGATTCGTGCGTCTTGATGACGTCGCGCAGACGGTAGGACGAGAACGCGCTATTGCCGATGAACTCGATCGACTTGACGCCGGTCTTGGCGCCCTCCTCGACCGTGAAGACCAGGTCGACGCGGTTATTCGGCTGCTCGATGATCTCGGGCGTAACGCGGACGTCATAGCGGCCCGAGCGGCGGTAGATTTCGGCGATTCGCAGGGTGTCGGACTGCACCATGGCGCGGGAGAAGGTGCCGCGCGCCTTGGACTGGACCTCAGCGGTGAGCTGCTCGTCCTTGATCTTCTTGTTGCCCTCGAACGCGATGCGGCCGATCACCGGGTTTTCCACCACAGAGACGATGATCTGGCCACCGGAACCGCGATTGATTCGCACGTCCTGGAACAGGCCGGTCTCGATCAGGGCCTTCAGGCCGTCATCGATGGCGCCCTGATCCAGGCGGCCACCCGGGCCCGGCTTGAAATAGGAGCGGATCGTCTCCACCTCGACACGGCGATTTCCTTCGACGGAAATAAACTGGACGGTCTGAGCAAGCGCAGACGAAGACACAAAACCAGCCCCAACCGGGGCAAGCACCGGCGCGCCGAACAAGATCAGGGATGCGAGCAAGCCCCCCCGGAGTCGCAGTCCAAACTTCATTGCGCAACGCGCCCTTATCAGTACCAGACCCAACCCCAACGCCGGTCCGGGAGATTCCCCAAGTTCGAAGCCGCTTGTAGCCAATTTCCCCGATGTCGCAAACGGCCGCTGACACCGTAATTTCAATTTCATTCCAAGACGTTGCTCATGAGCAACGCCACAAAAAAGCCCGTATCAGGAAGCTGCCATCCGCAAGATGTCGTTATAGGTGGCAAACACCATCAGCATCAGCACCAAACCGAGCCCGATTCGGAACCCCATCTCCTGAGTCCGCTCGGACAGGGGTCGGCCCCGGACCACCTCCGCCGCGTAGAACATCAGGTGACCGCCATCGAGCAGCGGGATCGGGAACAGGTTCAACAGCCCGATCGACACCGACAGCACCGCGCACAGATTGATCACGAACTGGAACCCGGCGCTGGCCGCCTGCCCCGACATCTTGGCGATGCCGAGCACGCCGCTGACCTCGTTGGGATTGCCTTGTCCGACAAACAGCGAGCCAAGGAACTTGAAGGTGCTGGTGATGATGAACCAGACCTGCTCGACCCCGATCTTGAGCGCTTCGCCGACGCCGACCGGCGTGGTCGAGGCCTCGCCGGCCTGGGACTTGTGCTCGACGCCGAGCACGCCGAGGCGGTGGCTATTGCCGAACGGATCCTTGCGCTCGAGCAGCGCCGGCGTCGCGGTCAGGGAGACGATGGCGCCGTCCCGCTTGACCTGGAAGGCAAGCGCCGAACCCGCATTCATCGCAACGATTCGCTGCATGTCGGCAAAGCTCTCGATCGGCTTGCCGTCGATCTGCACGACGACGTCGCCGATCTTGAAGCCGGCCGTGGCCGCAGCACCGTCGGCGACGACGCCGTCGACGCGGGCGATCGTGCTCGGCTTGCCATAATAAAGCGCCATGGCGGCGAAGATCAGTGCGCCCAGGATGAAATTGGCGATCGGTCCGGCCGCGACGATGGCGGCGCGCGGGCCGACCTTCTTGTGATGGAAGCTGCCGGCGCGCTCCTCGGCCGTCATGGCCGCGAGCGTCTCGGCCGACGGGGTCGAAGCCTCGCTCTCGTCGCCGAAGAACTTGACGTAGCCGCCGAGCGGGATCGCCGAAATCTTCCAGCGGGTGCCATGGCGGTCGTTGAAGCCGACCAGCTCCGGTCCGAAACCGAGCGAGAAGGTCAGCACCCGAACGCCCGCCCAGCGCGCGACCAGGAAATGGCCGAGCTCATGGAAGAACACGACGATCGTCAGGACGAACAGGAAGGGAACCGCGTAGCCGAGGAGCCCATGGCTCAACGTATTGAAACTATGGACGAAAAAGTCGATCATCGAATTCCCTCATCCAGCGCCGCAAGGCCCTGGCCCCGTGCCATCTAGGATGCCTTTAAGGCAATTTGAGGCAATAGGGCGGCAGCTCTATTTCGCGCAACATGGTCAACAGAGATTGCATCGTCGGCGGACGTCAGGGGAGCCTGGTTCCCGCCGCGAATCCAGTCGTCCAACGTCGCCTCGACCAGCCGCGCGATCGCGCCGAACCGGATCTTGCCGGCGATGAACGCGGCGACCGCGACCTCGTTGGCGGCGTTGTAGACAGTGGTCGCCCCCTTCCCGGTCCGGAGCGAATCGAAGGCCAGCCGAAGTCCGGGGAAGCGCTCGAAATCCGGCGCCTCGAAGGTCAGCTGGCCGATCTTGGCCAGATCGAGCTTGGCCGCCGGCCCCTTGATGCGATCGGGCCAGCCGAGGCAGTGCGCGATCGGCGTGCGCATGTCGGGAGAACCGAGCTGGGCCACCACCGAACGGTCGGAGAACTCGACCATGCCGTGGATGATCGACTGCGGATGCACGAGGACGTCGATCTCGTCGGGCGAGAGCGCGAACAGATAGGACGCCTCGATCACCTCGAGGCCCTTGTTCATCATCGAGGCGGAATCGATCGTGATCTTCTGGCCCATGCTCCAGTTCGGATGCTTCAGGGCCTGCTCGAGTGTCGCCTGCTCGATGTCGGCGGGCTTCCAGGTCCGGAACGGCCCGCCCGAGGCAGTGATGATGACGCGGACGAGCTCGTCGCGGTTGCCCGAGCCGAGCGCCTGGAACAGCGCATTGTGCTCGGAATCGGCCGGCAGGATGCAGGCGCCCGCTTTCGCCGCGCGCTGCATGAAGAAATCGCCGGCGCAGACGAGACATTCCTTGTTGGCGAGCGCGACATGCGCGCCGCGATCGACCGCGGCCAGGGCCGGCTTCAGTCCGGCGGCGCCACTCACGGCGGCCATCACCCAATCGGCCGGACGCGCGCCCGCTTCGATCACCGCGCTTTCGCCCGCGCCGCATTCCGTGCTCGTTCCCGCGAGCGCAGCCTTGAGTTCGGCGAACTTGGATGTGTCGGCGATCGCGACGTAGCGCGCGGAAAACTCCTTGGCGAGCTTGGCCAGCGCTTCGACATTGCCGTTCGCCGTCAAGGCTTCGACGCGATAGCGCTCGGGAGATGCGCGCAGCAGATCCATCGTGCTGTCGCCGATCGAGCCGGTGGCGCCGAGAACCGTGACACTGCGGACGGTCGACGCCGCAGCCTTGTTGTTACGCAATGGGACCGCGCTCATATCCTCACCAAACCATAAGACCGCTTCCGGCGCTATGCACACCATGGCGGAGAAAGCCGATAATCCATGCCATCAGGATGGCGGCAACAAAACCGTCCAGACGGTCCAGTAGCCCGCCATGGCCGGGAATTAAGTGACTGGAATCCTTGACGCCGAAGCGCCGCTTCACCGCGGATTCGAACAGATCGCCCGCCTGCGATACCACCGACAGGATGGCGCTGACGAGCAGGAGTGGAACCGCTTTTCCGATCCCGCACGCCGCAAAGCCGGCCGCAACCAAAAGGCTCGCCGCGAAGCCGCCGAACGCCCCAGACCAGGTCTTCTTCGGGCTCACGCGCGGCCATAGTTTCGGCCCGCCAATGCTGCGTCCGGCGAAATAACCGCCGATATCGGTCGCCCACACCACGAGCAGCACGAACATCAGCGCGGCGAAGCCGTTGACCAGATCCTGCCGCACCAGGATCGAGGCCAGCAGCGCCGCCGATGCGTAGGCGAAGCCGGTGGCCGCCCAGATGAACTTGCTCCGCGCGATCAGCGTCACGATCGCGCCGCCGATGAAGCCGGTGATGATTGCGGTCTTGAGCGCGCCGAAGGCGACGCAGGCCCCCATCATGGCAATGACGATGGTCCCCGCCCCGGTCAGTGCGGCAGACCCCGCGCCCACCACCATCAGCCATTCCGCAAACAGTCCGATCGACACCAGGGTGACGAGAAGCGCCCACAGCCAGCCGCCGGCATAAGCCAGCGCGATGGCGAGCGGCGCCAGCACCAAAGCTGCGAGGACTCGCATCACGAGATTGCTCGGGGCAGGCTTCGCGCCCGTCGATGCGGCGTCGGGTTCGCTCACGAGGCGTTTTTCGCGACCAGACCGCCGAAACGGCGCTCGCGTCTGGCGAATTCGGCGATCGCGCCTTCCAGCGCCGCCTTGTCGAAATCGGGCCAGTGGATCGGCACGAAGACCAGCTCGCTGTAGGCGGCCTGCCACATCAGGAAGTTGGACAGCCGCTGCTCGCCGCTGGTGCGGATGATGAGATCGGGATCGGGAATGTCGGGCGCATCGAGATGAGCCCCGATCGTCTCGGCGTCGATCGTTTCAGGGGCGCGCTTGCCGTCTGCGACTTCCCGCGCGAGCTTCTGGGCGGCTTTCGCGATTTCCTGCCGCGAACCGTAATTGAAGGCAACGACCAGCGTCAGGCGTGTGTTGTCGCGCGTCAGTTCCTCGGCCTCGTTGAGGAGTGCGCAGATGTCGCTATCGAGTCCGTCGCGCTCGCCGATGATGCGGACCTTGACGCCGTCGCGGTGCAGGCTCGCGAGATCGTTGCGGATGAAGCGACGCAGGAGACCAAACAGATCGCCGATCTCGCTCGCCGGGCGCGACCAGTTCTCCGAAGAGAAGGAGAAGATGGTGAGATAGCGGATGCCGAGCTCGTGCGAGGCACGCACCACCCGGCGCAGCGCCTCGACACCGCGGCGATGCCCTTCGGCCCGCGGCAGGCCGCGCGCGGCGGCCCAACGCCCGTTGCCATCCATGATGATGGCGACATGCGCAGGCGCGTCGGACCGGTCGGGTCCTTCGGTTGCTGGCGCGGCGGCGTTGGACATTAGGGAAGCCTTAGACGGTGAGGATTTCTTTTTCCTTGGCAGCCAGCAACTGGTCGATCTCGGAGATAGTGCCGGCGGTCGCCTTCTGCACCTCGTCGGCGTGACGCTTCTGATCGTCTTCCGACATCTCGTGATTCTTCTCGAGCTTCTTGAGGACGTCGAGGCCGTCGCGGCGGACGTGACGCGTGGCGACCTTGGCCGCTTCCGCGTATTTGTGCGCGACCTTGACAAGCTCCTTGCGACGCTCCTCGTTGAGCTCGGGGATGCGCAGGCGCAGCACCTGGCCTTCGGTCGCGGGCGACAGGCCGAGATTGGAATCGACGATCGCCTTCTCGACCGGCTTGACCATCGACTTGTCCCAGACCTGCACCGAGATCAGCCGCGGCTCCGGCACGCTGACGGTGGCAAGCTGGTTGAGCGGCATGTGGCTGCCATAAGCCTCGACCTGCACCGGGTCGAGCATCGAGGCCGACGCGCGCCCCGTGCGCAGGCCGCCAAGCTCGTGCTTGAGGGCCTGGACGGCGCCCTGCATGCGACGCTTCACTTCGTTGAGGTCGAAATTACCCGTGGCCATCACGTTTCTCCTTCAAAATCCCGGCGACCCACTCCGCGCGCCTCAGGCGCGACCGACGAGCCGTCAGCCGGCGACGACGGTTCCGTGGCCGCCGCCACGCAGCACAGCGCCGATCGAACCCGGCTCCGCGATCGAGAATACGATGATAGGCAGCAACGTCTCGCGGGCAAGCGCGAAGGCGGTCGCATCCATCACCTTGTAGCCGCCCTCGATCGCCTGCGAATGCGTCAGCCGGTCGAATCGCGTGGCGGTCGGATCCTTTTTCGGGTCGGCCGAGTAGACGCCGTCGACATTGGTGGCCTTCAGAACAGCCTCGGCTCCGATCTCGGCGGCCCGCAGCACCGCGGTCGTGTCGGTGGTGAAGAACGGATTGCCGGTTCCGCCCCCGAGCAGCACGATCCGGCCCTCGGCGAGGTATTTGTGCGCCGCGGTGCGGGTGAACAGCTCGGAAATCTCGGGCATGACGAAGGCCGACAGCGTACGTGCCGGCGTGCCCTTGCGCTCGATCGTCGCCTCCAGCGCGAGGCAGTTCATCATGGTGGCGAGCATGCCCATGGTGTCGCCGGTGGTGCGCGACACCCCTTGCGAGGACACTTCGACGCCGCGCACGATGTTGCCGCCGCCGATCACCACCGCAACCTCGGTGCCGAGCTGGCGGGCGGCGATCAGATCGTCGGCAACCCGGTCGAGGGTCGGCTGATCGATGCCAAAACCCTGCTGTCCCGCGAGATACTCGCCGGACAGCTTGATCACGACGCGACGATAGACCGGATCAGTCATGAGCACTTTCCCCGCCCGGGCGCCGCTTCCGGCGGCAAGCCGGAAGGAACGTACCGGCGCTTACTTCTTGCCGCTGGCCGCTGCGACCTCGGCCGCGAAGTCGCTTTCCTGCTTCTCGATTCCCTCACCGAGAGCATAGCGCACAAAGCCCGCGATCTTCACCGCGCCGCCGACCTTGCCTTCGGCTTCCTTCACCGCCTGCGCCACCGACTTGCCGGTGTCGTGGATGAAGGCCTGCTCGAGCAGGCAGACTTCCTTGTAGTAGGTCTTGAGGCCGGACTCGACGATCTTCTCGATCACGTTCTCGGGCTTGCCCTGCTGGCGATATTTGTCGGCGAGCACGTCCTTCTCGCGCTTCACGACCGCCGGATCGAGGCCGGACGGCTCGAGCGCGAGCGGGTTGGTGGCGGCGACATGCATCGCGATCTGGCGACCGAGGGCCGCGAGCTCGTCGGCCTTGCCGGGCGATTCGAGCGCGACGATCACGCCCATCTTGCCGGCGCCTTCGACGACGGCGCCGTGGACGTAGCTCGACACGACGCCCTGCGTCACTTCAAGCGAAGCTGCGCGGCGCAGCGTCATGTTCTCGCCGATGGTGGCGATCGCATCGTTGATCGCGGCTTCGATCGTGACGTCGCCGACCTTCGCGGCCTTGATCTTCTCGACATCGGCGCCGACGTCGAATGCGACCTGGGCGACCATCTTGACGAGGCCCTGGAACTGGCCGTTGCGCGCGACAAAGTCGGTCTCGGAGTTGACCTCGACCACGACGCCCTTGGTGCCCTTGGTGAGTGCGCCGATCAGGCCTTCCGCGGCAACGCGGCCGGACTTCTTGGCGGCCTTCGACAGGCCCTTCTTACGCAGCCAGTCCTGCGCCGCTTCCATGTTGCCGTCGTTTTCGGTGAGCGCGGCCTTGCAGTCCATCATGCCTGCGCCGGTGGACTCGCGCAGATCCTTGACCATCGCAGCTGTGATCGTTGCCATCGTTGAAAATCCTTCTTGCCTGCCGGTTTGCCGCGGCGTGGCATCAAACAGCCCCGCCGCGGTCCATCTCAGGAATTCGCGTCAACTGAAATGGTGGCCGGACTTATATCCGGCCAACCCATCGCTCTTTTTGACTATTCCGCTTCCGCGGTCAGCGCCTTGGCCTTGGCCACCCAGGCATCCGCACGGCTCGGCAGACCGACTTCTTCGCCGATCTTGTGCGCGGTGTCGTGATCGAGCTCGGCGAGCTGCCAGAAGTGGAAGATGCCGAGGTCGTTGAACTTCTTCTCGATCGCACCCGACACGCCCGGGAGCTTCTTGAGGTCGTCGGCGGTGCCGCGCGGACCGGCAAGGCCCTGGAAGCCGCTCGAGGAAGCGGCCGGCAGCTCTTCGGCGACCGGACGAGCCGAGGCGCCGATGTCGATGCCCGAATCGCCCTGGGCGCGCGAGATGCCGTCGATCGCAGCACGTGCGATCAGGTCGCAATACAGCGCGATCGCGCGGCCGGCGTCGTCATTGCCCGGGACCACATAGGTGATG
This sequence comes from Bradyrhizobium sp. Mp27, assembly GCF_029953005.1. Classification (NCBI taxonomy): domain Bacteria; kingdom Pseudomonadati; phylum Pseudomonadota; class Alphaproteobacteria; order Hyphomicrobiales; family Nitrobacteraceae; genus Bradyrhizobium; species Bradyrhizobium sp. Mp27. The sequence continues at coordinate 16,418 of NZ_JASAUS010000073.1, forward strand.
CCCTTGGGATCCGAATTGGTGTCGACGATCGCGGCGACCGGGATGTTGAGCCGCTGGGCTTCCTGGATCGCGATGTCTTCCTTGTTGGTGTCGATCACGAAGATCAGGTCGGGCAGACCGCCCATGTCCTTGATGCCGCCGAGCGAGCGATCGAGCTTGTCGCGCTCGCGCTGAAGCGTCAGGCGCTCCTTCTTGGTGTAGGAGCTGGCGTCGCCGCCGGACAGCACGTCATCGAGATGACGCAGGCGCTTGATCGAGGCCGAGATCGTCTTCCAGTTGGTCAGCGTGCCACCGAGCCAGCGCGAATTGACGAAATACTGCGCGCAGCGCTTGGCAGCGTCCGCGACGCCGTCCTGCGCCTGGCGCTTGGTGCCGACGAACAGGAGGCGGCCGCCCTTGGCGACGGTGTCGCTGACCGCCTGCAAGGCGGTGTGCAGCAACGGCACGGTCTGCGCGAGGTCGACGATGTGGATGTTGTTGCGGGCGCCGAAAATGAACGGTGCCATTTTCGGATTCCAGCGGTGAGACTGGTGACCAAAGTGCACGCCAGCTTCGAGGAGCTGACGCATGGTGAAATCGGGTAGCGCCATAGTTTCAATTCTCCGGTTGGTTCCTCCGGAAACGTGTGAGCAAAACGGAGCGTTCTCGCCCCGGTTGCCACCGGACGGCCTTGTGAGCCATGTTTCCGTGTGAGATGGGGCGCTATATAGCGCCATTTCGGCCAGAAGCAAGGAAATAAGGGCCTTTCGGGGGCGGTTTTCGCCCCTCGAAGGCCCTCTTCCGTAAAGTCCACGCCAGTCCGTAAAGACCTAGCACTTGGGCTGGTTCGGCGGGCACTTTTTCGCCGCCGGCGCCGCTGGGTGCGCCGGAGGTGCCGCCGGACGATGCGGGGGCGGGGGCGCGACGGCCATCCGCGGCGGCGGCGGTGGTGCCGGCCGGGCGACCGGCGGTGGCGGCGCGGGCCGCGCCACGGGTGGAGGTGCAGGCCGGGCCACCGGCGGAGGCGCCGGCCGTGCAACGGCCACAGGCGGAGCCGCTCGGGCCGGCGGAGGCGATGCGACATGCGGCGGCGGTGCCGGGCGAGCGGCGGGCGGAGGCGGCGTCGGCCTCGCCACGGCCTGCGGCCGCGATGCTGGAGTTGACGGCAACGGCCGGGCGGCCTGCGCTGGCGGGGTCGCGGGCAAGTGCTGCGGTTTGACCGGCTCGCGCGCGGCCGAGGGCGGCGGCGTGACCGGCTTGCCCGCGGCGCCCGAGGGCGTGCCGGGCGGCGTGCCCGCAGCCGGCGGCGGCGCGCCAGCCGGCTCACGGGTTGCAGACTTGCCGCCAGCGGGCGCGCCGCCCGCCGGGGTCTGGGCAACCGGCGGCTTCGGCGGTTGGCTGGGCGCAGCCGGGTTCGCGGTGGGCGCAACGGTGGTCGGAGTGCCGGCCGTTGGCGCACCAGGATGTGGCGGCAGCGTTGTGCCGGGTGCAGCCGTGGTCGGCGCCCCCGGATGCGTTGGCGGGGGCGCGCCGGGTGCATTTGCCGTCGGCGCCAAGGGCCTGCCGCCAGGCGACGTCCCTGCTCCGGCCGGCGGCGACGGTGGCCCGCCTTGGGCGCCGGGAACCGGCAGCGTGTTGGTCTGTGGCAGCCTGGTCGGCGGTGCGGCGGGGGGTGTGCCGGTCGGCGCGACATTGGCCGGCGTCCCGGGAGGTATCCCCGGCCGCGCCGTCGGCTGGACCGTCGCGCTCGGCGGCATCGGCGCCTTGCCCTGCTGGATCAGCGCGGCGCGTTGCGTAGCGGCTTGCGGCAACATTGGCGCTACCGGGTTGGCGCGCTCGGCAATCGCCGGCCTCAGATTGCCTGGCCCGGTCCCTCCTCCCGCTCCCACGGGCGGGGCGGGCGGCCGGTTGATCACGGTGTTGATGACCGTGGTGTTATGGATGTTGTTGAAGACGATGTTGTTCGGCGGCGGCGCGACATAGACCGGCGGCCTGACGAACACCGGGATCGGCACGAACATCGGCTGCGGCAGCACGAACAGGCCGACCACGGGCAGCGGTGGCTCGAGCACGACGAAATCCGGCGGCGGCGGCGGCAGATAATAGACCGGCGGCGGCGGTGGCGGCGCGAAGCCAAAATCAGGGTCGCTGAAGTACAGCACGGGACGGTCGACATAGACCACCTCCTCCGGCGGCGGAGGCGGCACGTCATAGTCGATCATCGCGAAGGTCGGCGGTGGCTCAGGCGGCGCGGTGAGAATCGCCAGACGCCGGCGCGCATCAGCCGCGTGCGGCCCGCGCGGATAGCGGCGCAGATAGGACCAATAGGCCCCCGGCGTATCGTTCCGGTAGGTCCGCCGCCAGGTGATCGCCTCGCGGCGCGCCGCGACGATCGCCATCACGCGCTTCGACAGCGGATCACCGGGATAGGCCGCGAGAAATTCTTCATAGGCCGGCAGCGTGTCGCGCTCGAGCGCGGCCGCATAGGCGTCCTGCACACCGAGATCGCGGATCGGCTTGTTGCGGATCGCCGCAACCTGGTCGGGCGCGGCCTCCGGCGGCGGCGCATCGGGCCCGCGCTCGAAGAACGAGAAGGGTGCCGATATCTTCGCCTCGTTCCACGGCACCTGCGCGCCCTTGCTGGCCTCGTTGACGCGCAGACGCACGCGGTCGAACACCTCGGCCAGCGGCAGGCCGCCCGTACGGATCATCTCCGCCAGCGATTGCGCATAAATGCCGTACGGGCCGGGCTCTTCCGGTGCGACAGTGCCGGGCGCGGCGTTGAAGGCGATCAGCATGTTCGGATCCGGCTCGACCAGCGCCAGTCCGCTCGCGATCGGCTGGCCGCCCTCGATGAAGGGCTGCGCGCGCGCCGCGTCGAGCACGACAATGTTGGCCTTGAGCGGAATGGAGGCGAGCTGGCGGGCGTAGTCGCTGATGCGCAGGCCTTCGGTCGGAATGTCGGTGTCGCGGGTGATGTTGGAATCGACCGGGATGAAATAGTTCTCGCCCGCAAGCTGCACGCCGTAGCCGGCAAGATAGATCATCGCGACGGTGCCGGAACCCGAGGCCTGCGCCTTCTGGATGAAATCGCGAAGACTCTTGCGCAGCGTGTCGCCGTCGAGATCGCGCGCGCCGACCACGTCGAAGCCCGCCGCTTGCAGCGTCTGCGCGATCAGGCCGGCATCGTTCGCGGTCGTCGTCAGCGGCGACTTGGCGTAGGCGCCGTTGCCGACCACGAGCGCGATGCGCTTTTCCTGCTGCTGCGCGCGCGCCGGATCGGGCGCGGCCGCAGCGAAGGCCAGGATCGGCAAGAGAAAACAGATGAAGGCCTTGTAGGTCCCACGCATGGCTTGCTTGCCCGCTATCGTTGTTGAGCTGCCACCGTACAAGAGACGCGCGGCCGGCTGAATGGCTCTTGAACGAAAAGCGCGGATTGAGGCGGCGGCATGGCGCCCCCGCCCCATCAAGCCCCTGCGTCAGGCCAGCGTAAGCCTCGCGACCGCTTTGTGGCGCGAACCTCGCTCAGCCCTGCGCGATCAGATCGACCGTTCCCGTGGTGAGCCGGTAGATGCCACCGACGACCTTCAGCTTGCCCTGCTCCACGGCCGCATTGAGGATCGGCGCGGCCGACTTCAGCTTCGCGACGTTGTCGATCACGTTCTGCCGGATCGCCTTGTTGAGCACGTCCCCGCCCTGCTGCATCGCAGCCTTTGCGGCGGGCGCGATCGCATCGACCAGCGAGGGAATCTGTCCCGGCGGCGACGTGTTGTCCTTGATTGCCTTCAGCGTCGCATCGACCGCGCCGCAGGCATCATGGCCGAGCACGAGGATCAGCGGTGCGTTGAGCACGGCCACCGCATACTCCATGCTGGCAATGGTTTCGGTGCCGGCAAAATTTCCGGCGACGCGGCAGACGAAGAGATCCCCGCGGCCGCTGTCGAAGGCATATTCCGGCGCGATGCGTGAGTCGGCGCAGCTCAGAACCGCCGCGAACGGATTCTGTCCACCGGCCAGCGCCTCGCGCTCGTGCTTGAAATCGTGGCGCCGCGCCACACCGTCGACATAGCGCGCATTGCCCTCCATCAGCCGCTTCAGCGATGCGTCGGGCGACAACACGTTCTGCGGCTTGGGTGGCTGCTTGGCCTCCTTTGCCAAGGCGCCGCTCGCGAAAGCTCCGCCGGCGAAGGCCATGCCGAACGCAGCGGCGCCAGACAGCATCGCGGACCGCCGCGACGGCGCGATGTCTCGATGCAGAGATTCATGATGCAGAGAGTCAGAGCACTTGTCGCACATGTGACGTTTCCCCGGGTACAGTGGACGAATGGAAGCGTCGCGATGATAGGTGCATCGATGTGAAGAAATCACCAATGACAAATGATGCAACTGATGATTGCTGCAACGCGAACCATGCTGCAAAGCCGAAGCGATCGCTCGCCTCACGCGCAACGACCGCACGGAGCTGCGTCCATCTGCATAATATTCGAGATCGGCTGCTAAAGCATCATCCGGGAAAGGGCAGCAATTCTCACTCACCACAAACGCGGCACGCGTTTGTCGTGAGATCATACGCTAACGCCGATCCCACGCGCGATGACGATTCTTCCAGATCTCATCGTGCTTTAGAGCTGCTGCACGTCTACCACGCCCGCGACCGCCTTGATCGCGCCGGCGATCTGCGGCGAGACCTTGAAGCGGCCGGGCAGCTTCATCTCGACCTCGGTCTCGAGGTCGAGCATCATCACCAGCGAGACCTCGCCGTCGCCGTTCGAACGCGGCGCGATGCCGGGACTGCCGACTTTTGGCGCGGCGCCGTTCGAGGCCGCCATGTCGGGCCCGGCCAGTCGCTTGGCGATCGACTCCAGCGGCTTGGTGTCGCGCACGAAGATCCGCAGGCCCTTCTGCGTCTTGGCGGCGGCGTCATCGAGCGGCTCGGCATGCAGCACGCGGGCGCGAACGTCCTCGCCCTGCAATTCCGCGCCCAACTGGAGCAGCACGGCGGCGCCTGGCTCGAGCACATCGCGGTATTGCGCGAGGCCTTCGGAGAACAGCACCGCCTCGAAATGGCCCGTGGGATCAGACAGCCCCATGATGCCCATCTTGTTGCCGGTCTTGGTGCGCCGCTCCATGCGCGACACCACGGTGGCCGCGACCTTGCCGGCGGTGGCGCCGGTCTTCACCGCACGCGAGAACTCGGCCCAGCTCTGCACCCGCAGGCGCTTCAGGACCATCGCGTAATCGTCGAGCGGATGGCCCGACAGGAAGAATCCGATCGCGTCATATTCGCGGCGCAACCGCTCGGCCGGCAGCCAGGGCTCGATCTGCGGCAGCATGATGGTCGGCGCGTCCGCCGACATGCCGAACATGTCGTTCTGGCCGATGGTCTCGGCCTGATGCGCACGCTGGCAGGCGGCCAGGATCGAGTCCGCGCCGGCAAAAACCCGCGCCCTGTTCGGCTCCAGCGTGTCGAAGGCGCCGGCGGCGGCGAGGCTTTCGATGATGCGCTTGTTGATCGCGCGCGGATTGACCCGCGCGGCGAAGTCGGCGAGCGAGGTGAACAGCCCGCGCCTGGTCCGCTCCTCGATGATCTGCTCGATGGCCTGGATGCCGACGCCCTTGAGCGCGGCGAGCGCGTAGTAGATCGTCTTGTCACCGACCTCGAAGGTCGGGCCTGAGCGATTGATGTTCGGCGGCTCGACCTTGATGCCGAGGCGCTGCGCCTCGGAACGGAATTCGGAGAGCTTGTCGGTGTTGTTGAGATCGAGCGTCATCGACGCCGCGATGAACTCCACCGGGTAATGCGCCTTCATATAGGCGGTGTGGTAGGACACCAGTGCGTAGGCCGCCGCGTGGCTCTTGTTGAAGCCGTAGTCGGCGAACTTTGCGAGCAGCTCGAAGATGGTCTCGGCCTGCCCCTTCGGCACGCCGTTCCTGACCGCGCCGGCGACGAAGATGTCGCGTTGCTTGTCCATCTCGGCGCGGATCTTCTTGCCCATGGCGCGGCGCAGCAGGTCGGCGTCACCGAGCGAATAGCCCGACATCACCTGCGCGATCTGCATCACCTGTTCCTGGTAGATGATGACGCCGAAGGTTTCCTTCAGGATCGGCTCCAGCACCGGATGCAGATATTCCGGCTCCTCGTCGCCGTGCTTGCGCGAGCAATAGGTCGGGATGTTCGCCATCGGGCCCGGGCGATACAGCGCGACCAGCGCGATGATGTCCTCGAAACGGTCGGGGCGCATGTCGACCAGCGCGCGCCGCATGCCCTGGCTTTCAACCTGGAACACGCCGACCACCTCGCCCCGCGCCAGCATCTGGTAGCTTTCGGCATCGTCGATCGGCAGCGTCGCGAGATCGATGTCGATGTTGCGCGGCTTCAAGAGCTTCACCGCGACGTCGAGCACGGTCAGCGTCTTCAGGCCGAGGAAGTCGAACTTCACGAGCCCGGCCGGCTCGACCCATTTCATGTTGAACTGGGTTACCGGCATGTCCGACTTGGGATCGCGGTACATCGGCACGAGTTCGCTCAAGGGGCGATCGCCGATCACGATGCCGGCCGCGTGCGTCGAGGCGTGACGGGTCAGGCCTTCGAGACGCTGCGCGATGTCGAAAGCGCGCGCCACCACCGGGTCTTCATCGCGGAACGCCTGAAGCTTCGGCTCGCTCTCGATCGCGGCGGCCAACGTCACCGGCGCGGCCGGATTCTGCGGCACCAGCTTGGTCAGCTTGTCGACCTGCCCATAGGGCATCTGCAGCACGCGGCCGACGTCGCGCAGCACGCCGCGCGCCTGCAGCGTACCGAAGGTGATGATCTGCGCGACCTGGTCGCGACCGTAGCGCTCCTGGACGTACCTGATCACCTCGCCGCGGCGGTCCTGGCAGAAATCGATGTCGAAGTCCGGCATCGAGACGCGTTCCGGATTGAGGAAGCGTTCGAACAGCAGGCCGAACTTGATCGGGTCGAGGTCGGTGATGGTCAGCGCCCAGGCGACCAGAGAGCCGGCGCCCGAACCGCGCCCCGGTCCGACCGGAATCCCTTGGCCCTTCGCCCATTTGATGAAGTCCGACACGATCAGGAAGTAGCCCGCGTACTTCATGCGCATAATGACGTCGAGCTCGAACGCCAGGCGCTTGCTGTAGTCCTCTTCCGTGGTGCCCTGCGACAGGCCGTGCACGCGCAGGCGGTTGGCGAGCCCCTCCTCCGCCTGCCGCTTCAGCTCGGCCGCCTCGACCGACGCGGCGTCGGAGCTTGCGGCGGCGCCGACGGTGAAGAACGGCAGGATCGGCTTGCGCGTCATCGGGCGGAACGAGCAGCGCTCGGCGATCTCCACCGTCGAGGCCAGCGCCTCCGGAATGTCGGCGAACAGCACCGCCATCTCGGCGCGGGTCTTGAAGCGGTGATCGGGCGTGAGCTGAACGCGATCGGTCTCGGCGATCAGCCGCCCGCCGGCGATGCAGAGCAGCGCATCGTGCGCCTCGTAATCGTCGTTCGAAGCGAAATACGGCTCGTTGGTCGCAACCAGCGGCAGGCCTTTTGCGTAGGCGATGTCGATCAGCCCGCTTTCGACGCGCCGCTCCTTGTCGATGTTGTGGCGCTGCAATTCGACATAGAGGCGGTCGCCGAACAGGCCGGCGAGACGCTCGCAGCGCGTCGCCGCAATTTCGGCCTGCCCGCTGGCAAGCGCGAGCGAGATCGGCCCGTCAGGGCCGCCCGTGAGTGCGATCAAGCCTTCGGTCTCACCGTCGAGCCAATCGAACTTGATGAACGGCGCGTGGCTGTCAGGCGATTCGAGGAACGCGCGCGAGTTCAGCCGCATCAGGCTGCGATAGCCGCGCTCCTGGGCCGCCAGCAGCACCACACGCGACGGCAGCAGCGCATTGCGCGCGTTGGGATCCTGGTCGCCGAAATCGATCGCGAGCTCGCAGCCGACGATCGGCTGGATGCCGGAGCCCGCCATCTTGTCGGAGAACTCCAGCGCGCCGAACATGTTGTCGGTGTCGGTCAGCGCCAGTGCGGGCTGGTGGTCTTTCTTCGCAAGCTCGGCGAGCTTGGCGATCTTGATCGAGCCCTTGAGCAGCGAATAGGCCGAGTGAACGTGAAGGTGGACAAATCCGGCGCTCGGCATGGTCGCGTGACGGCCTCTTGCAGATGAGATGGAGCGGTCGCCGGCTCCAGGGGGGATCATGAGGACATCTTCTGCCCACCCAGCCGACTCGCCTCACAATGGTGGGGCGTCACCGCTTCAGAGTCCACGCCGGAGCCACGAAACGGCCGCGTCGTCCCGCTTTTCCCCAAGGGCATGACCAAGGGCTCTGGCCAGCCGCGGCCTAGAGCTGCGGAATCACCTGCGCCCAGATTGCGATCATCCCGACGAACAGCGAGATCGAGGCGAGTGCGGCGGCTTCTTCCACGAAAATCCTGAACATGGCTTGCTCCATCACCAGAACGTATGAAGAACATTGTTCTCATTTCGTTCTTGAGAGTCAAGCCATGTGAGCTCTGTCGAAAAGTGATGGTTAACTCGCTGAATTCACGCAACAAAAAAGCCCCGGCGCAAGGCCGGGGCTTTTCGACGATCGCTCGAAATGAGCGACCAGTCTCAGTAGCGACCGATCATCGGGCCGCCGAACTTGTAGTTCAGGCGGACGAGACCCATGTCGACGTCCTGACGAATGCGCTCCGAGCCGGCGAAGCCAGCGAAGGTCACGTCCTTGTCGGACAGGAAGATGTGGTTGTACTCGACGCCAACCGACCAGTTCGGCGCGAAGCCGTACTCGAGGCCGGCACCGACCGTGCCACCCCAGCGGCTGTCGCTGGACGAGGAGAGCAGCGCGCCCGCCGTGCTGGAGATCTCGTACTTGTTGCTGACCACAGCCGCACCGCCCTTGACGTAGACCAGGACGTTGTTCCAGGCGTAGCCAACCTGACCGGTGATCAGGCCGAACGCATCGATCTTGGTGCGGTTGCGGGTGGCGAACAGCGCGCTGGTGTTGTCGCCCGAGAAATCGGCCCAGTTGCCCTGGCCTTCCACGCCGAACACCCACTGGCCGGACTGCCAGCGATAGCCGATCTGACCACCGACCGTGCCGCCAGTCGCATCGTGCGAGCCTTCACGACCAACGCCAACGAAATCCCAGGTCGCGTGCGACGAACCGCCGCCGCCGTTGATGCCGATGTAGAAGCCGCTCCAGTCATAGACGGTGGCGATCATCGCAGGCGCCTTGGTGTAAGGCCGCGCAGCGAGGTCAGCAGCCAGCGCCGGCGCAGTCGCGCTCAGCGCGACAAAGCTCACAGCAGCAAGCAACAAATTCTTGTTCATTTGATTCCCGTTCCAGTTTCGTCGTTAGGCCCCCGGGCCGTGTCGTCGTCATATCAGCGCTCGACGGAATTGCTGTAACTCCGACGCAACAGTCGGAGCCAAAGGGCTGTGCTGCGTTAATGAATGTTTAGCAGCGCGCGCGGGAAACCCTTTGAAACAAGGGTTTTCACGAATTCCAATGTCGACTACACGACGTATGCTGCATCTGTGCTTGGACATCTGATGCACGCACGATTGTGTGATTGGAGATTGAGATGCGTAGACAGATTGCTCTCCCCATTGTCGCCACATTTTCGCTCGCAATCGCCACATTCGCGCTCACGCTGAGTGCAAGCACGCCCGCACGCGCATTCGGCACGCATCACGCGTTCTGCCTGACCGGCCAGGAATGGCCGGGGCTGAGCAATTGCACGTTCGACAGTTACGCACAGTGTCAGGCAAGCTCGTCGGGCCGCGCGCTGACCTGCCTCGCGAATCCGTATTTCACGGGCCAGAGCGATGATCCCTACGCCTATCAGAATCGTCCGCGCACGCAGACACCGGGCTATTCACCCGGCTACTACCCGCCGCGCTGAGATGCGTCGCGCCCGCTTCGCGCTCGTCGCCACCGGCCTGCTCTTCTCGGGCGTGCCGGCGCACGCGCAGACCTATGATCCCAGCTATCCCGTCTGCATGCAGATCTACGGCCCTGTCGGCTATTTCGACTGCCGCTACACTTCGCTCGAACAGTGCAAATTTCTCGCCGTCGGCCGTTCCGCGAGCTGCGCCGTGAACCCGTACTTTCCGCAGAAGAGGTCAAAAGCTCCCCGACGGCCGAAGCAGGCGGACTAGGCGTGCTCCCATGCCGGGACTTGCCAACTTTGACGCCCTTGCGACCTTAACGCACTTGCGAGCTTTTCCATCGCGCCGACATTGCCCGCTCACCCCCTCGTCGCGTATTCGGAAGTTACTTTCCGAGCGAGGTCTTGCACGACAGCCAAGAACGCAGCCGACGCCATCGGCCGATACGGCTCCAAGGCCTGGTCCGAGGGCGGTAACGTCAGCAGCAGGTCCGCATCGCCATGACAATCTTGATAATCTTGCAGCCAGAGCGCTGTCAAATGGACCGCCGGCACGGTGAGCAGGAAAGCCTCGAAGCGTCCTTCCCGAACTTCGGGAAGCTTCTCGGCACGACGGATCGCCTCCGACGTCGCCGCCACAAACGGCCCTTCGTTCAGGTCACCCAGTTCATACGTCGTATCATACGTCGTCGCTGCCGACTCCACGATTGTCGCAGCAGCGATCGGCTCCTGTTCCTCCCCTCCACCATCATCAGCGGCGGTGCGCCGCTTCGCTTCAATCACAAGAAATCTCCAATTGCCTAGCTTCGCAGCCGCTCTGAGTTGGTCTGCGCGACGGATCTTGCCAAAAGCCAGATAGGCAATGCGATGCGGCAGGGAAATGAAGACCGCGTCGCGGTTGGCAGTGGAAAGCTTTGATCGCGGGAATTTCGGGTTGCCCACCCGGATCGCCACCGCTCGCTTCACAGCTACGACCGCAGCCGCCGGAGGATCGCTGGGATGAATTGCCATCTTTTCTCTCCTTTCACGGTGGCGAGGTTCTAGACCGGGGGCTTGGTGAAGTAAGTGTCCGTCCAGACACCTTTGGCGTCCTGATAGTTTGAGCAAAATCGATTAAACTGGATCTCTGGTGTTAGGCCGAAAAGGGGATCCTCAATGACCAGGCTGTCGGTATCCTCCAGATATCCGACGATTGCGACGAAGTGCGCCGGTCCCTCCTCATCTTCGTCTCCCGACCAGACCGTGCGAACACAAATGGGTCGCCCTGCACTGATCTCCTGCTGCACCTCCATTCGTGTCGCTCGTTGGTCGAGGGCCAACACGGCGAGGCAGCGGACTCGGTTGAGCGGTGATCCGAGGCTATGCGTCACATCGAATTCCAGGCCCGGCGTGCCGCAAGGGAAATCACAGCAATCATGCCGGTTCAATTCGAGGTTGGCGATGCGGCACTGCGTGAAAGTACTGGTCTCGTCGTAATAGCGCGAGATGCTGGAAGCGACAGCTGCCCAGCACCAATTGATGTGACACTGATGTTGCATCGTGAAATCTGGCGCCAACTGAATCCGTGTCCTTTCGATGACGGAAATTTCTTCCACACCCATTGCAATACCTCGTGGTTGAGATCGATTGGTCCAACTTCAATTCCTTGTGGCCGTGCGGAGCGCATCCTTGCAAAATCCAAGGATGCGATCTCGGCTGCGACATTAGGCACTGTTCAATGCTCTTGTTTTGCCACCTCGGTCACCGCATGGAAGGTGCTGCATTGCTGGAGGTACGGAAACACGGCTTCAGCAATGGCCTTCCCGGCAGCCGTGTCACTCGGGTAGTGAACGCCAGCGATCTCGCGATTCTTCCCGATCCGCGCGGCCAGCGCCCTCAGTGCACTCTTCGCACCGGGGATAATCTCTCCCAGCGCCAGTGCCATCAGATGACTCTCCAGCGAATGTCCGCTCGGATAGGAGGCGTGCCAGGGCGACGCGACCATTGGGAAAAGCGCCGGACACACCTGTTGCGGCCGCCCGCGATTGAACCTGAGCTTGTAGTAGACGGCGACCATCAGCCCAACATGATCGGCCATCTCCAGAATCTTGATCGTATTTGGATGCGCCGACGGCGAAAGCATGAGGACCTGCGCAAAATAGCCGACAAGCCTCACGTCCTGATCGACGATCTCATCTGCCAATCTCTTGCGACGATCCATCGACGCCCCAAGGAGTTCATCGATCTCCCCGAAAATCACATCGTGATCCGTTGGCGGGCCGGCGACAGTGATGGTTTGCCAATCGGTCCTGGCAAATTCGAGCAATGCGATCTGGGCAAAAAAGTCAGGGCGCCAGGCAGACAGCGGAAATGTCGCCCCGTAATTCAAGCTACCGGGCGGGACTCCGACGAGACTCTCGAAGATCGGGAAAGGACGCGGGGGAATTCCACCACCAACGTAACCGCCGCTGACCGCGCCGTTTCCGCCACCACCGCCGCCGCCTCCGCCACCGCCGCCACCGCCGCCACCACCGCCGCCGCCGCCACCGCCTCCTCCTGCAACACCAGGCATTGTGCTCTCCATCGAGGGGCTAATAATTTGAACCGGGCTCCTGGCCCCATCAATCCGGCAACCCAGCTGCTCCTAATCGCTCGACATACAAAGACCCCTGGGGCTCCTTGAACGGACAACGGCGCGCATAGTCCGATACCCTGAAGCCGGGCAGGATGTTCTTATGGTGCTGCGAGACCTGCCGCGCTTCCTCCAGGCGACCAACCGCGACGAGGCTTGCGGCGAGGACGCGCGCGGCGTTTCCAAAACGCGGGCTGAGAGTCAAAGACTTCTTCGACCAGCGAATGGCATCATCAAATGTTCCGTTCAGATAATGATTTTGGCCGAGCAGGCAGAAATTGAAAAAGGCCTGTTGGCCAAGTGGTGAAAGCCGGATGGCGCGCTCCGCACGGGCGATTCCGGTTGAAGCATCGCCGATGAACCCGGGGGTCCCGCTCCCGAACACCCATGCCCACGAATTGCTGGGGGATATGGCAAGAGCCCGCTCACACAGGTCCAATCCGCTGTCGTAGTCACGAAAGAACATGCTCTTGCCGTGCCCCTGGATCGCGAGCGCGAGAGCATTTTGCGGGTCTCTTTCGATGGCACAATTGGACAGCCGGATCACGTCGGCCGAGTCCGCATCGAAATCCGACGACCACCCCTCCGCGATCTTGAAATTGTGCCACTTCGCAGCGAACGCGTACGGCGCCGCGTATTCGGGGTCTTCCTCGCTGGCTTTCTCGAGCAGCCCTTTGGCGCGCGAGAAGCTCGCGAAATCGAATTTGTAGAGCAGCTCAAGCGCCCGCAGGAGATAGTCATACGCATTGAGGCTCTTCGGCGGCTTTCGCAGCGCCCGCTTGATCTCTGCGCGACGCACATAGGCGGCGATCTTCTCAACGACACCAATGGCGATCTCGTCCTGGACTTCGAAAACGTCCGCAAGGTCCGTGTCGTATTTCTCGGCCCACACCACGGAGCCAGTCGCAACATCGACCAGCTCGACCGAGAACCGGAATCGCTTGCCCGATCGGCGAACGTGACCGCTGACGTAATAGCGAACGCCAAGCTTCTCGCCGATTTCGACGGGATCGATCTCGCGCTGACGAAACGGCATCGTCGACCCGCGAGACACCACCAGGAGCTCCTGAATATTACTCAGGCTGACAATGATGTCTTCGACGAAGCCTTCGGCAAAATAGCTGTCGTCAACCTCCGAAGAGCTGTTCGCAAACGGAAGAACGGCGATCGAGGGCAGTTTGGTTCGTCTCGAAGATTTGGTGGAAGCGCCGATCACCGTGCGGCGGTCCACTCCCGGCGAGAGCAGGAGAAAGGCATGAACCGGCCGCGACAGGTTCTTGAGATGAAGCTCACCCAGGTCGTCAAACTTGAATTCGCTCAGATCGGCAGTTACTCGCAAAAGGGCCGATGACACCACAACGCCACCGGCGGGAGCGACAGATTGCAAGCGTGCTGCGATATTGACGCCATGGCCGTAAACATCGTTCAGATCAAAGATGACAGGCTCCCAGTGAACGCCGATGCGAAAGGCTATGCGGCGCTCGGGAGGTTGCAGGGTCTCAAGCCCGGTGACCTCACGCTGCAACTCGGAGGCACAGCGAAGGGCATCGAGCGGGCTCTCGAACACCGCGACGAAGCCGTCGCCGGTGTTCTTCACAATCTCGCCTCGTCGACCGATCAAGGCGGGATCGATGACGCTCACGCGAAGAGCCCGATAGCGACTATGCGTCTCGACCTCAGCAGCTTCCATAAGTCTGGTATAGCTGACGACGTCCGCCACGAGGACGGCGCGGAAAGGTCTTTCGAATTCGAGGATCGTACCTACTTGGGAATTGAAGTCCTGTTCGGCAGCACCAACCAACCTCGCACCACTGTCGTTGGTGGTGTTCGGCGACGACGGGGGGACGCTCGTAGGCTCCGACTTCATTGATCCCTCAGCGGCGAATAAAGCCTCTTGCCGAGCAGAGTCTCGTCGTTGAACCAATCTGCAACACGCTAAACGCAATTCGGTTGAGGCGCTACCAAAATCACCCGAATGGGTCGGAGCGGCAGCGCCACAACAAGTGGCGGCGGAGAGTAAAGGGCTTCTTCGGATTACCTCGTCTTGGCGATGAGCGGCTCGCGCCGGAATGAGGCGCCCAATCAATGCACTCTACCTTTCGAATTCCTTTTGAATTCCTTATGAATTCCTTCTGAATTTCGACAGCATTCGCGAATTCTCACTTGCACCGGGCGTCGAAGTGGAAGCCCTCGCGCCGGGCTCGATGGCAAAAGGTCGCGCCGACCGCTTCAACCGCCAATACACTTTGCCGCAGCTATGCAACTGTTCTACCCTCAGGCGTGTCAACCCCGTCTGTAGAGCGGATAGCGAAAGTCGCGGGAAGGCCGAAGCGCACCGATGAGGCCGCAGGTTGGTGCGCGACGCGTCCGGATCGCGCCACACTTAAATCGGGACGCTGATATGCGGCATGCCCTGCATCGCGCCTCCGATGTTGACGCGGGCTGGTGCAGGTTTAAGTACGACAACAAATCTTGCAGGGGTGGCGACGTTCGCTGGGCTGGTTCCCGTTGACGCCACCAATGCAGGACACATGACGACCTCGCCTCACGCGACCTCGCCCCGCACCTCAGCGCCCCCTCACCTCGCCATCGTCCTGTTCTCGCTCGCGATGGGTGGCTTTGCGATCGGAACCACCGAATTCGCATCGATGAGCTTGCTGCCGTTCTTCGCTGCCGACCTCGGGATCGACGAGCCGACCGCGGGGCACGCGATCAGTGCCTACGCGCTCGGCGTGGTGCTGGGCGCACCGCTGATCGCCGTGCTTGGCGCGCGGTTCGCCCGGCGCACCCAGTTGCTGGCCCTGATGGCCGTGTTCGCGCTCGGCAACGCGCTCACCGCGCTCGCGCCGGGCTTCGGCTGGATGATCGCGGCGCGATTTCTGTCGGGATTGCCGCATGGCGCCTATTTCGGCATCGCCGCGCTGGTCGCGGCCTCGCTCGTTCCGCAACACCGCCGTTCGCAGGCGATCGGCCAGGTGATGCTCGGCCTGACCTCTGCCACGATCATCGGTGTGCCCTTGGCCAATCTGATCGGCCAGGCGATGGGCTGGCGCGCAAGCTTCGGCCTCGTGTCGGTGCTGGCGTTGATCACGGTCCTGCTGTGCGCCCTGTTCGCGCCGCGCGATGCGGCCGGCCGGTCCGACCCGCTGCGCGAGCTCGGTGCGCTCCGAAACGGCCGCATCTGGATCACGCTGGCGATCGGCGCCATCGGCTTCGGCGGGATGTTCGCCGTCTATACATATCTCGCGACGACGCTGATCGAGGTCACCAAGGTCAGCACCGCGGTCATCCCGTTCTTCCTCGCCGTGTTCGGCATCGGCGCCACGCTCGGCAATCTATTCGTGCCGCGCTTTGCCGACCGTGCCTTGATGCCGACAGCAGGCGTCATCCTGCTGTTCGCCGCGGTCGCGCTGCTGCTGTTTCCGCTTGCCGCCGGCAATCCCTGGCTGCTCGCGGTGGACGTCTTCGCCATCGGCGCCAGCGTCTCGCTCGGCGCCATCCTGCAGACCCGGCTCATGGACGTTGCCGGCGATGCCCAGGCGCTCGCCGCCGCACTGAACCATTCGGCGTTCAACACCGCCAATGCGCTCGGCCCGTTCCTGGGCGGCATCGCCATTCGCGAAGGGCTCGGCTGGACCTCCACCGGCCCGGTCGGCGCCGTGCTCGCACTGCTCGGCTTCCTGATCTGGATCGTCGCCTGGCGCGACGCCAGGTCTGTACCGGTCGCGGTCACCGCGAGCAGGCACGCCGCTCCGCCGGCGAACGCGCCCGCGCGCGCGGCGCCGCCGCTGGCGCCGGATCACCGCAGCCGCGCAAGCGACCCGGTGGCGTAGCGGCAGGCACGTTCAGCTTTGCCAGGGCGTGTTGCGGATGCGCGTACAGGCGTTGGGCTTGTGGAAGGTCGGATCGTGGTCCTGGATGTAGTCGAAATTGACCGTCCCGAACGTCGTCTGGGGCTTCTTCAGCGCTGAACAGGTCTGCACCTTCAGGAACTCGTTCTTGAAGTCGCCGCGCGGAAACGCTGATATCACCTGGTCGCGCTGCTCCGGCGTGTAGTCGTCATAGCCGACGCCCACGACATCCACCAGGACGCCTGCGTTCGTCAGGGCGATTTCCGGCCTCATATATTGCGGGATGCCGGGGGTGGTATGCAATGCGATCGCTTCCCAAACCAGATCGGCCTGCGGCTCGGCAATGCCGCGCGCCCGGAGGAAGTCGCGCGCGGCGTCGGCCCCATCGACCTCAAATCGCTTTGTCGCCGTATGGTAATGATCGACAAGGCCGAGGTCGTGAAACAGCGCCGCGACATAGAGCAGTTCGGCATCGAACTTCAGCTTCTGGCGCAGCCCCTTCATCGCGCCGAACACGTAGACGCGAACCGAATGGTTGAACAGCATCTCGTCCTCGTAACTGCGCACCAGCTCAGCGGCTTCGCGCGCCAGCTTGCTGTCGGGAATTTTGACGCCGGAAATCACGTTCGTCATTTTCAAGCTCCTGCTTTGCATCTGTTGCGGCCGATGCCGTTCGTGGCCCGTCAGGCGGCCTTCTCGACGGCAGCCTGCGGCGTTTTACGGAAGCTGATCGCCATGCGATTGTACGTGTTCATCAGACCGATCGCGATGGTGAGGTCGACGAGCTCGCGCTCCTCGAACACCGTGCGCGCGGCTTCATACGCCTGATCCGGCACGCCGGCATCCGCGACGCGGGTCACCGTTTCGGCCCATGCGAGGGCGGCGCGCTCGCGCGCGTCGAACAGATTGCCAGCTTCCTCCCACGCCTGCAGCAGCGCGAGCTTTTCGATCTTCACCCCGCTCTTGAGCAGATCGCGCATGTGCAGGTCGAGGCAAAAAGCGCAGTTGTTGATCTGGGATACGCGCAGATAGACGAGGTTGATCAACCCCGCCGGAAGATTGCTCTGCATGATATAGCCGTAGACGCCGCCCAGCGCCTTCACACCCGCCGGCGCGATACGGTCGTAGTCGAGACGCCTGGTCATTGTCCTGCTCCTTGATGATCGATGCCCGGCCCTTGTCTCCGCCTTAAATGCCCCTGCCCTGGTCCATAGAAAAGGACCAAGAACGCACGAAAATCGTGTACCATGGAGCATGACCAAACCGCTGCGGCTGGAACTGGATCGATCTGCGAAGACGCCGCTGGCCGAGCAGATCCATGGGGGCATCAGGGCCGCCATCGCGAACGGCGTGCTCGCGCCCGGTGCGCGCCTGCCCTCCTGGCAGGACCTGGCGGCCCAGCTTGGCGTCGCGCGGGGCACCGTGCGCGCGGCCTATGAAAAGCTGTCCTCCGCCCAACTGATCGTCGCGTCACGCGCGACCGGCACGCATGTCGCGGATCGGCCGCCCCTTCCCGTTCGGAAGGACAAAGCCCCGGCGCCCGGCTCGTTCATGGAGATGTACCAGGAGCTCACGGCGGGGCCGGCAATCTTCCAGATGGGCGTGCCTGCGCAAGAGACCTTTCCTGCGACGCTGCTCGCAAGGATGCGCGCGCAGGCGGTTCGCGTCGAAATGAGCGCGCCGGCGATCTATCCGGATCCGCGTGGCGAGCTCGACTTGCGACGCGAGATCGCAGCCTACCTTGCGCTGGCGCGCGGCATCGCGTGCGCGCCGTCGCAGATCATCATCACCAGCGGTTTCAGCGGCGGCCTCGGATTGGCGCTCCGTGTCCTCGGTCTCGAGCCAAAGACAAAGGTCTGGGTGGAGAATCCGGGCTTTCCCTTCACGCGGCACGGTCTCGCGCTTGCAAGACTGTCGATCGCGCCGATCCCGGTCGACGCTGACGGCATCGATGTCGATTACGGCCTCAAGCATGCTCCCGACGCGGCGCTCGTCGTCGTGACGCCCGGGCAGCAGGCGCCACTCGGATCCACATTGTCGCTGGCAAGGCGTTCGCGCCTGCTCGACTGGGCCACCCGACGCAAGGCGTGGGTGATCGAGGATGACTATCTCAGCGAGCTTCAGCTCAAGGGCCGGGCCACGCCGGCGCTCGCCTCGCTCGATCGCGCGGGCCGCGTCATCCACATCGGCTCTTTCAGCAAGACCGTGACCCCTGCCTTGCGGCTCGGCTTTGTCGTTGCACCCGCCGCTCTGGCGTCGCGATTTGCCGAAGCCGCGGCCTGCCTCGCGCCGGCGCCCGGGCCCGCGGTGCAGCTCGCGACCGCCGATTTCATGCGCGAGGGCCATTATCTGCGGCATCTCCGGCGCACGAAGCGGGTCTACGCCGCGCAAGGCGATGCATTGCTGAAACAGCTTCGGACACGCACCGCCAACGTTGCGCTTGCCGGATTGGCCGCGGTCCTGCGGCTGCCGGATGGAGCGCCCGATCTCGCCATCGCCAGGGAAGCGGCATCGTTCGGGCTGGCGCCTACCCCGCTGTCGCTCTGGTATGCGTCCACGGCTTCGGCGCGCCCCGGTCTGTTGCTGGGTATCGCCACATCGCCGCAAAAGCGGATCGAGGCTTCCTGCGACAGGCTCTTCGAAATCATCGATCGTCTGACGTGACGGGCGCTGTACTTCGAGAAAGCACGATGTGCCGCCCGGCGCAATAAGCGCGCGCCGGCGTGCCACCGAAAGTTGTAGGCGCGCCGATCATCATGTAACGTCGGCGCCTATCTTCACCGCGCGTGGCCCAGTCGTTACATGCTTGCCCGTATTTTGTTTCTCGTGGCCATGCTGCTTCCCTGCGCACTGCATGCCGAGGAAACGCCTGCCGAAAATCCCGGATTTGCGCGCAGGCTAACGATCTATCTTGCCAAGGGGGCACCGGACGCGTGCGGGCCCGGCTGCGACCGCTGGATCGCCATCGAGGGTGAGATCGATGGCGACGCCGCGCCGCGAATTCGCCGCTTCCTGGCCGGCGTCAAGGACACTCGGCGTCCGATCTACCTTCATTCGCCCGGCGGGAACGTGGAGCAGTCCTACGTCATCGGCCGGCTGCTGCGCAGTCGCAAGGCGGTCGCACGGGTCGGCCGGACGATCGCGTCGGCGTGCGCCGCCGGCACACAGGTGGACGCCGCATGCCTGAAGACCAAGGCCGCCGGCGGCGAGGTCGAGGCGGAGCTCACGACCTACCATGCGATGTGCAACTCGGCCTGCGGTTACCTGTTTCTCGGGGCGACTTCACGCGAGGTCGCTCCCGACGCCGCCCTGGCGGTCCATAACTCTAGGCTGGTCCTCGTCTTTCACGGGCATCCGGCGTCGCAGGCGGTCGCGGAATACAGGCAGCGCCGGATCGCGAACGCCGACCGCGACCGCGCTGCGTTCATCGCGGCGATGGGGATCAGCCGCGAGCTCGACGTTCTCATCCGTACGGTGAAGTTCGAAAACCTGCATATGCTGACGCGAGCCGAGCTCTATCGTTTCGGAATCGACACGCGACCGTTTGCCGAAGGGATGTGGAGGCTGGAGAAGGCAACGCGGCCGTTCATCAGCAAGATCGCGGTGATGAAGAAGGAAAGCGGCTCCTCGTTCCGGACGATGGAGTGGCGCATGTTTTGCGAAACCAGGAATCGCGTGCCGCTGCTGTTCGCGGGCGAGATCGACGAGGCGAGCGTCGGCAAAAGTACGATCATGATGACCGCGGACGCTGACAAGGACCAGGAGGCCGGAGGTTTTCCGGTGCGGGCCGCGAATTACGAGATGTGGAGCGGCAGCATCGACCCTGACATGGTCAAGGCGATCATGGCGTCTCGCTCTCTCCATGTCCGGCGGACCACGCCGATGCCGGACGAAAAGGTGGATGTCGCGAAATTCGACATCGACCTGACGGGCCTGGCGTCGATGCGAACTCAGCTTGCGGCGGCGTGCTCGTCGGTCGCAGCCAAGCCGAAAGGTCCCTGGCCGGCAAGCCCTTGGCCAGCAACTCCGCTGCCGAACGTCACCGCGCCGCCTTCGACCGTGCCGTCGCCGTAAGCGCTGGAGCGCTGGAGCGCAATTCGAAGGCCCGTGGCCTAACGTAGCTTCACTCTGGGGCCGTCGCTGACTTCGCCTGCGCCACCTCGGAAATACGCTTTGGTCACGAACGAGTCTGTGCGCCACCGGCTGAATGGATGAACCTGTCACCTTGGGATGACTCAGGGAACAAGCACCGCTGGCATTCGTCCTGTCGGCAGCGGTACAAACTGATTCTGCTGTCCCCGCGCCATCGCCAGGATCGCCAATGCAATTGCGAGGACCGCCAAGAGTCTGGCCATCAATCAAATCCGCTGAAGATCCTGTTGGTACGTGCGAGATGATCTGCGCTTTGCGCTCCTTTGGAAAGGCAATCGTTCGACAGCGACTGGGATCGACCAATCACAATCAATACATGCATGCTGAAGAAACCAGCACCGTGAACATGTCGACGTCGAACTCGCTCTCCAGGCTAAGCCCGAACCGCTCCAGCCATTTATCCTGAGCCAGGTAGGCCAACTTCTCTCGCGCCTGTGGGCAATCAAATTTGAGCCTTCCAACATTCTGAAGGTGATGGACCATTTCGTGTACCAAGACCGATTGGTCGGTCGGCGAAGTGCCGCCCCAATCATCGGGAAGCAGGATCGTTCTCGTCTCGTTGTCGTAAAGCGCGACAACCTCGCGCTGAGGTAGTTGTCCATCGCTTTCCATGAAGCCTTGCGAAGAGGTACGGTCCCTTGCGCGCAACCTCGCAAGCTCCATCTTCGACGAAAATTCAACGACGGGGCGCTGTTTGATGGCAGGCAGGTCGAAATTCGATGAGAGCCAAGTCACAATGTCATCCAACTGGGCTTCCGCAAGTTGAGCCTTATCAGACTGCAACGAAACCGAACGCGACTTGGCGGACGCGCTGCGCTCCGAAGCATATTCGCAATGGGCTCTAGTGGATGTGGCTAACGTCAAGGAGGCTATCGCCGCGACCAAGAGGAATTGCTTGAACATGATCCTCTCCTCAGAGGCTGTTCGAAAAAGACACTCTTCAAAAAAACAGTCGGCAGTTGAACGGCTGGAACATAGCATTCGCCTGGCGACGTCGTTGTGAACCCATTCACACCCAAAGAACTCACAACGCCGGTCACCGAACATGCTGGTGAGCGGCGCGCCTCGTACTCCACCGGACACCGGCCGGCCGTTTAGCAGACGACGGAACCATGTCGCTAGTGCGTAGTAGCGGACATGAGCGCCGGGGCAAACCGTTCAGAAAATGTTGCTGGTGATGTGCGCCGATTCCCGAGGCTGCACGCCGCAGCAACAACGCAAAGTACAAGGCTTGAACGGCACATGACACGTAAACAGGCGGCTGAGCTGGCAGCGTTACGAGCAGAGCGCCATCGCCCGCTCTTCTTGAGTTACTTTGCGGCCTGCTGCGGCTGGGGCGGCGGCGGTTTGGGGACCGACGTCAGCATGCGAATCTTCCATTGCCCGTCCTCGCGAACATCGAGAGCGGTCCAAACAACGGTGAAGTCTATGGGAGCGCCTGTCTCGCTGTTGCCAGTAACACGAGACTCGCCCGTGACCAGAGCCATGCTTTCTGACAATGACTGAACCTCGGTCGTCTTGACCTCGAGGCGATTAACTCCCGCCTTGAAAGCGTTCTCATAGTATCTGGTATTGTCCACCACGCCGTCTTCAGTCACGCGCATATAGTTCTTGGTATAAAGCGAAGTAATCCCGGCGGGATCCTTGTTGCTGAAGTACCGCTCATATGCTGAACCTATCTTTCCAATTTCCTCCTTGAGATTTTGATCCGACGCAGTCGCGGGAATTGCCGATAGTAACAGCGAGATACATACAGCTCCGAATCCGCGCATGATGTCACTCCCTACTGTTGACGCCGCTCCAGACGAGACTTGAGACCAGGCTTACCTCCATCCCCCGTGAACTCCCGATGCCGCTGCATTTGGGCCCGCAGCCTCGTTGTTCTCCATGGACAGGATGTCTCTCTTGATCTGACGCAAGGAATTTTCTCCGCTGTCAGCGCTGCTCGAAATTTGGTCGTTCGTCTTCATGGTGGCAGCAGAGCGGCCGCGATTCCGCCGCTAAGGTCAGGCGCCCGCACGAAGAGAAAACGGGAGGTCGCCGGTATTTCAGCGTCATCTCGTCCGTCCTGGCCGATCAGGATCAATCCGGCTCCGCCATTCGCCACGTTGAGAACCACCGGCTCTCCGCTCCACGTCTTGATCGGCTGCATTCCCACGATGAGGAATTCGCCCATCGGCTGATCGAGATATTGAAGACGCAATTGCGGACCGACCTCCGCTGCCGCAAGTTCAAAGCCGAGTTGCCGGGCCCGTGCGTAAATGACGGCCAGAGGCACGCTATCGGTCTTGAAGCCGAGCTGGACCGCGGATACCACCACAAGCTCCACGTCCATCTTGCTAGAGCTGACGGCAAATGCCGGTCGAGCGAGAACTTCCGCGGCCAGCCCGCCGATATTGCAACCGACGGCATCCAATGCATTGCGCAACCCAACGGAGTTGCCAAACGTGCCGACTGCAATCGTCTTCCAGGTCGGAGCATCGCGGGCGGACCCGATGAGTTTTTGCGGCCAATCAACTGCACGAACTTTGCCGAGCTTCAGTTGATTCTGTAACACGTCGCGCGCCGAGCATTGTCCCCACGCTCTGGGCGTGAACTGAAACAGAGAAGCGGCCAAGAGCAACGCAACCATCAGGCAATGGCTGCCCCACCTCGCGTTCAGATGGTGATGTGGTGCGGCACGATCCGCGTGGCTTGTCAGAATGCACATGTCGAAGATCGACTTGTTGCAAAGTTCGACTGAAAAAAGCCCGCCTCCGAGTCAATGGGAAGAACGGAGGCCAATGAAAAACATCGTCCGACCGCACTCAAAAGGGGGGCCGGAGGCGGGACACTATTGGCTCAACTATTCCAATTTCAAATGAACGGGCGGCAGTCCGTAAGCCCGATCGCCCGTCGCATCAAACCGAAAACGGCATGACGTCTACAAACGTAGCACCACGAGTCCCTCGGTACAATCAGCAACTCCGCCCACCAGCGTGCATTGCGATCACTCGATTGCGCTTCGCCGCGAACACCACTCCGAGGCCGCAGACGTCTGTCATAGGTCACAAGCCGCGACTGTTCGCCGCAAGCTCATCGGCGACAATCGCCCGATCGCGCCGTCGCGCGTCCGTCGGCCGCGCCCTCGCCCGCATCGGCGATCCGTCAGAGCAACGCCGCTCGTGACCCGTCGGCGGACGTCCCTTGATCTAGATCAACCAGAACGCGACGCTTCGCCGCTTAGCTGGCTCATCCTCCTTTGCCTGAGTTGGAAGGAAATAGGAAAACACCCGCAGTGGGGCCACTACATCGCCCCACTCGGCCAATGCAGCGAATTTCAGGAGAACCCTTCATGCAAAAGCATCTGTTGTCGCTTGCTGCGATCCTGACGGGTTTGAGTCTCATCGTGTCGACATCGAGCCCGAGCGCCGCTCAATCGATTTCTGCGGAAGAGGCACAAGCGATCGCTGCGGAGGCGTATGTCTACTTCTATCCGCTCGTGACGATGGACCTGACGCGCAAGCAGCTCATCAATTCCGATCCCAAAACTGCGGCAATAGGCGGTCCTCCCAACACGTTCGACAATATCCAGGCCTACCCGACCGCAGACATGAAGGCGGTGGTGCGGCCCAATTTCGACACGCTGTATTCGAGCGCCTGGCTCGACCTGACCCGCGAACCCATGGTCGTTTCGGTTCCTGATACCGGTGGCCGCTACTACCTGCTGCCGATGCTCGACATGTGGACCGATGTGTTCGCGTCGCCGGGATGGCGTACGACAGGCACCAAGGCAGCGAATTTCCTGGTCGTGCCGCCGGGCTGGAACGGAAACGTGCCGGCGGGCTTCGCGCGTATCGACGCGCCGACGCCTTATGTCTGGATCATCGGCCGCACCAAGACCGATGGTCCTGCCGATTATGCTGCGGTTCACGAGGTGCAGAAGGGGTACAAGATCACACCGGTATCTGGATGGGGTAAGCCCCCGGTCGCCGTGACACAGACCATCGATCCCAACGTTGACGTCAAGACGCCGCCGAAGCTGCAAGTCGACACGATGGCAGGCGATAAGTTTTTTGCCTATGCGGCGGAGCTATCCAAGGTCCACCCGCCACACATCACAGATGAGCCGATCATCGCGCGCATGGCGCGGATAGGGCTCGAACCGGGCAAGAACTTCGACATGACCAAAGCCGATGCGACGATACGGAAAGCTATCGAGGATGCGCCGGCTCAGGCGCAAAGACTGATGGCATGGAAAATCCCAACGCTGGCGCGCGTTGCAAATCACTGGTCCATGAACACGGACACGATGGGCGTTTACGGGAACTACTACTTGAAGCGCGCGATCGTCGCGCAGCTCGGACTCGGCGCTAATCTGCCGGAGGACGCGATCTACCCGAACAGTGTTGGCGATGAAAACGGCAAGCCGCTCGACGGCGCAAACAAATACATCGTCCGCTTTGCCAAGGACGCGGTGCCGCCGGTCGAGGCATTCTGGTCAATCACCCTGTATGACGATGAAGGCTTCCAGGTTGCCAATCCACTCAATCGCTTTGCGGTGAGCAGCTGGATGCCGTTCAAGCGCGACGCCGACGGATCGCTCACGCTCTACGTCCAGAATGACAATCCGGGCGGCGATCGCGAAGCCAACTGGCTGCCCGCGCCCAAAAGCCCGTTCAACCTCACCATGCGTCTTTATGCGCCAAAGTCGGAGGCATTGACCGGCGTGTGGAATCCACCCGCCATCAAGCGGGTCGATAGTGAAACCGTTGGCCGGCAGCAATGACAATGCCAAGGGAGCCCGACCGGGCAAGGCACGCGCAGCGCATTTAAAGCGCCCAAGAAAGGCCAGAGATGATTCCCTTGCGAAGCCTGAACCAGGATGACGCCGCCGAAGACGAACCTTCATCGAGATCGAACGGGAGGTTCGCTCCTCAAACGTCGCTCGATACATGCCTCTTGGACAGTTTACACAGCTAAGGAGGTAGCCCATGCCGATCGTTCAATTTACTCGCTTCAAAACCGACAAGGTCGAGGAAACGGTCCAGATCATCCGGCAGGCGAAGAAAATCTTTGAAAAACACGGTGCCGAGTTTCTTCGGCTCTCCCGTTTCCACACAGGTCCCTGGGCAGGAGAGTTGCTGGTTACGACGCGCTACTCCAACTGGGAAGTCTACGGCAAGGTGCAGGAGGCCGTATCAAAGGACGCGGAGTTCGCGCAGCTGCAGGCTGATGGAATGAAGATTGCCGAACTACAGGGCCGTAACATCGCCGTCAGCATCGATCTCTAGTCGGGGCGCCGCCCCGCAAACCACAATAAGCGTGGAGGCCGCCGGACATATGCCGGTGGCCTTCCCGATCTGATGACTGCGTTCTACGCCCTACACCGGCGTGTAGATCACGAGCTTCAGCGCGGGATCGTCGTTGGCCTGAAAACTCGTGTGCTCGAAATGCAGCACGCCCAGAGTTGGATGAGACATCGTCTTGAGGCCCGAGGCGGTGCTGCGGATCTCGTGGGCTTCCCACCATTTGACGAATTCCGGGCTGCCCTGCCGCAGAAGCCCGCTTTGTGTGCGAAAATATCATTCGAGCTTAGACGAGATTTCAGTCACCTTTCGATCTGCGTAGGCAGAGAACAGGTACCCGTCTAAGTTGCCCATAATATCCGTGTGCCCATCGACTGAAACGCCCAACGAGCGTTGATTGTACAATCGGACAAACTCAGACAGTGCATTGGGACCGTTCAGCACATCATCCCCATGCCGTCCGTCAATCATCGAAAACAACTCGCGAAATACGGATCCGAGAGCCCGCCGAAAAAGGTTAACATAGTCTTGGCTGGGCCCGTCGTACTCCGCGACCAGAACGAGATATTTGTCATCAATTACGAATACCCGGGCAAAATGTATCACTGATGAATCACGGAAAGCTTTGTCCATCAGGGGCTGGAAAGTTTCAGAGAATGCGTTTTCAAGCGCCCTAAGCTTCGCTTGTGTGTGCTGGTCTTGCCCAATCGGGATCACGAGATTGAGGGCATGAGCCATGATGTCTCTCCGTGCTTAGGGCTCTCGACTAATCCTTGTTAGAGCCACATGAATCATCCCCGAAACAACCCCGTTCATCTCTATCCTGTCGGCATTCTGCAGAGCAGGAATTGCTGCGGCGGCTCGCGGCCCGATACTGCCGAGAGCCTCGACTACCGATTGACGCACCGACGCATCACCGTCGCCCAACGCGACGACCAACTCCTGTTCAACTTGCTGAACGACGCTGTCGAATGATACGAGCCAGATGCGGCCAAGGGCTTGCGCGACGCGGCCACGAACCATCGGATATTCGTCGCTGTGGAGGACCGCGACCAAAGCAGGCACTATCGCCGGCGACACTGGGCCAATTCGGCCAAGCGCCTCCGCCGCGCTGGCCCGAGTCTCGGTACGCGGATGTTCAAGAATGCCGATCAATATATTTATAACTTCCTGCGTCGCCGGTTTGACCTCGGCTAGAGTTTCTACAGCCCAACGCCGGTCCCGCGACTCCTGGGAAGTCAAACTGGACAATGCTCTTTGCACCCGCTGCATATCAGTGCGGTTGCTTTCTAGTACCCGGAATCAGAGCTGAGTGATACGGCGGCCTTTGAAACGGCGTTGACGGACCTTTTTCTTGGTCCAGACGAAGGGCTCGGCTCTGTCGTTGTATGCGTTGACG
>NZ_JASAUS010000074.1:0-42720 GCF_029953005.1 Bradyrhizobium sp. Mp27
GCGATGATATCCATGGTCACCCTTCCTTGCCTAATCGGGCTTCGCACTTTGCGGCCCAGGCGACTGTTCGGGTTCAATGGACTAACGGACGGGGCACCTCTCTCACCCACGCCCTGCAACGACCTGGGGGTTTGCGGGCTCCCGTCCGTCACCGCAACGTCTACAATAGCTGACCTGCGGCGCTTCGACTTACAAGGGGTATCTCTCCGCGCGTGACTCTCTCACTTCTGAATTCGCGGAAACAACCCCTCATCCGGCGCTACGCGCCACCTTCTCCCGCAAGGGGAGAAGGGAAGAGCAGCTACACCGGAATCCGGACGCTCGCCCTTAATCCCCCCATCGGGCTGTCGCCGAGGGTGATGTCGCCGCCATGTGAGCGTGCGATGTCGCGGGCGATGGCCAGCCCCAAGCCGGTGCCGCCTTCGTCCTGGTTGCGGGCGTTGTCGAGCCGCAGGAACGGCTTGAACACCTCTTCGCGCAAGTGCGCGGGAATGCCGGGGCCGTCGTCCTCGACCGTGACAGTCAAATAACGGTGATCGCGCTGGCCGTTGATGGCGATGCTCTTGCCGTAGCGCGCCGCGTTGGTGACGAGGTTGGCGAGGCAGCGCTTGAACGAGGCCGGCTTCACGGTCACCACGGGCAGGCCGTGGAACGCGACGGTCGCGGTGTGGCCGTGGCGCTCGGCGTCGCTGCGCAGCTCCTCGAGCGCCTGCGCCATGTCGGTCGGCTGCGACTGCTCGCCGGAATCGCCGCGGGCAAACGCAAGGTAGTCCTCCAGCATCATCGACATCTCGTCGACGTCCTTGCGCATGCCCTCGAGCTCTGGGTTGTCGCCGATCAGCGCCAGCTCGAGCTTGAACCGGGTCAGGATGGTGCGCAGATCGTGGCTGACGCCGGCAAGCATCGCGGTGCGCTGCTCCATCGTGCGCTCGATGCGTGACTTCATCTCGAGGAAGGCGACCGCCGCGCGCCGTACCTCGCGCGCGCCGCGCGGCCGGAAGTTCGGCGCCTCGCGGCCCTTGCCGAAACTCTCGGCGGCGTCCGCCAGCCGCAGGATCGGCTTGATCTGGTTGCGCAGGAACAGCACCGCGACGATCAGGAGGATCGAGGAGGTGCCGACCATCCAGAACAGGAAGATCTCCGAGTTCGAGGCATAGGCGGCGCTACGCTGCGCGAACACGCGCATCACGGCATCGTCGAGCTGGATCCGGATCTCGACGAGGTTGGAGCGGCCGACGGTGTCGATCCAGAACGAGCGTCCGATCTGGCGACCGAGCTGCACCGACAGCGTCTGGTCGAGCAGCGAGAAGAACGGCTTCGGCCCCGGCGGCGGCATGTCGCCGGCGGGGAGGAAGTCGACGACGAGGCCGAGGCGCTGCTGGGCGATGCGGCGGATCTCGTTGCGGTCCTTGTCCTGCGGATAGCCCTTGTAGACGTCGATCAGCGCGGCGATGTCCTGCACGACGGCAGCCGACAGGCGGCGCGTCACCGTGTTCCAGTGCCGCTCCATGAACACGAAGGCGACGACCGATTGCAGGATCACCATCGGCACGATCATGATGAGCAGCGCGCGCGCATACAGGCCGGTCGGCATCCAGCCCTTGAACGCGTTGCCCATCCAGCCATTGGCGGCGGAGACGCGGCCGGCGGCGCTCTTCAACA
Source organism: Bradyrhizobium sp. Mp27 (assembly GCF_029953005.1). Taxonomy (NCBI): domain Bacteria; kingdom Pseudomonadati; phylum Pseudomonadota; class Alphaproteobacteria; order Hyphomicrobiales; family Nitrobacteraceae; genus Bradyrhizobium; species Bradyrhizobium sp. Mp27. Next base: position 1,663 of record NZ_JASAUS010000074.1, read on the forward strand.
GCGTCAGGCCGGTATCGATCGTGCTCATCGGTCGCGCTTCACTGCTCTATGGCGAGGCCACCAGGCGGTAGCCGATACCGCGCACCGCCTGGAGGAACAGCGGATTGGCGGGATCGGTCTCGATCTTGCGCCTGAGGCGATTGATCTGCACGTCGACGGCGCGCTCGTTGACGCTGCCATTGCCGGTGAGCGCGCTGCGCGGCACGGTCTCGCCCGGCGTTTCCGAGAGAATCCGCAACATCTCGCGTTCGCGGTCGGTGAGGTGAATGACCTCCTCGCCCTGGCGCAGCTCGCCGCGATCGAGATGGTAGACGTAAGGGCCGAACGCGATCTTCTCCACCGCGGCGGTTTGCGGCGGCGGTGCGGCGCGCTTGAGGATGTTGTTGATGCGCAGCGCAAGCTCGCGCGGCTCGAACGGTTTTGCCACGTAATCGTCGGCGCCGATCTGCAGGCCTTCGATGCGGGCTTCGGCCTCGTGCCGCGCTGTCAGCATCACGATCGGCACCGAGGAGGAGGTCCGGATGAAGCGGGCGAGGTCGAAGCCGGTCTCGCCGGGCATCATGACGTCGAGGATCAGGAGATCGAAATGCAGGCCCATGAGCTTCGAGCGTGCATCGCCGGCGCTTGCGGCGGTGGTGACGCGATAGCCTTCGCTGGCGAGGAAGCGCGACAATAGATCGCGGATGCGGCGGTCGTCGTCGACCAGCAGCAGATGCGGCGCATCGTCGGCCGGTTCTGCCGGCGGGCGGGCGAGCGTGGCAGCCAACGGCACGTTCACTCCTTTCCGTCCTGATTGACGTTGGCGAAGATCGTCTCCAGCACCTTGTCCGGATCGTCGCGGTCGATCATCGCGCGCAGGAAACGCTTGACGGTCTCGGCATCCTGCGGCGCCAGCTCGGCGAGCGCCTTGGTGATCCGCGTGGTCTGGAGCCCGGCGAGCTTCTGCACCAGCGCCTCGCCCTTCGGCGTCGCGTAGAGCAGGCGCTGGCGGCGGTCATTGTCGCCGGTCTTCTGTACGATATAGCCCTCGTCCAGGAGCTGCTTGAGCACGCGGCCGAGCGACTGCTTGGTGATGCGCAGGACATCGAGAAGGTCGGCGACCTTGAGGCCGGGATAGCGATAGACGAAATGCATGACCCGGTGGTGGGCCCGGCCGAAGCCGAAAGCCTCCAGCTCCTGGTCGGGATCGCCGACGAAATCACGATAGGCGAAGAACAGCAGTTCGATGATATCCCAGCGCAAATTGCCTCCATCGCCTGCGGCCGGCCGCGGCTCGGCTGCGTCTTGAGAGGGAGTTGCGAAATTTATGTCAGGCATATTGACGTATCTTGGGTTCAATGTTACAAAACGATCAGCCCGCACGAAATTTTAGATCGCTTCGCGTCGGGTGGCAGTTCTAGGAGCGGCCGGAGAGAGCCAGACAGGCGGCGACGGCCGAAGCAGATCTACCGTGCGATTGTCGAGCGGCATTTCGGCAAAACATACTGGACTTCCGCGTTCCGCAAAAGCATGTCCTCGGCGACATGCTGGCCACGGAAACCGGCCGTAACAAGGCTGGCGGCGGTCCAGCCACAACCTAATCAAGCCAGCCGGGCCCAAACAGGGCAGGCGGGCGCCAAAACAGCGCCGCTACCGGCAGCGGGAGGCAAGGACATGAGTATGAAATTCGACATCCAGCCCGCATCCAATCCGACATCCGAGAAGGACCGCGTCGCCAAGCTGGTGGATCCGGGCTTCGGGCGGGTCTTCACCGATCACATGGCGATCGTCCGCTACAACCAGGCCAAGGGCGGCTGGTACGAAGCACGCGTCGAGGCGCGCGCCAACTTTCAGCTCGATCCGGCCGGCGCGGTCCTGCACTACGCGCAGGAAATCTTCGAAGGCCTCAAGGCCTACAAGCGTGACGACGGTGGTGTGAACCTGTTCCGCCCCGACGCCAATGCGCGCCGCTTCAAGGACTCCGCCGACCGCATGGCGATGGCGCAGCTGCCCGAGGACGTCTTCATCGAGGCGGTCGAGCAGGTCGTGCGCATCGACCGCGCCTGGATGCCGGGCGGCGAGGGCAGCCTCTATCTGCGCCCCTTCATGATCGCGAGCGAGACCTTCCTCGGCGTCAAGCCGTCGTCCGAATACATCTTCGCGGTGATCGCTTCGCCGGTCGGCTCCTATTTCAAGGGCGGACCTGCGCCGGTCTCGATTTGGGTCTCGGAGAACTACACCCGCGCCGCGATCGGCGGCACCGGCGCCGTCAAGTGCGGCGGCAATTACGCGGCCAGCCTGCGTGCGCAGGCCGAAGCGATCCAGCACGGTTGCGATCAGGTCGTCTTCCTCGACGCGGTCGAGCGCCGCTATATCGAGGAGCTCGGCGGCATGAACGTCTTCTTCGTGTTCGAGGACGGCTCGCTCTCGACGCCGCCGCTCGGCACGATCCTGCCCGGCATCACCCGCGACTCCATCATCGCGCTCGCGAAGGATGCCGGCAAGACGGTGCGCGAGGAGCCGTACTCGCTCGACCAGTGGCGCAAGGATGCGGCGAGCGGCAAGCTGAAGGAAGCGTTCGCCTGCGGCACCGCTGCCGTGATCTCGCCGATCGGCAAGGTGCGCTCAGTGAGCGGCGATTTCGAGATCGGCGGCGGCGCCGCCGGCCCCGTCGCCATGGGCCTGCGCAAGCAGCTCATCGACATCCAGTACGGCCGCACCAACGATCCGCACAACTGGATCAAAAAGGTGTTTTGATCGACATACTCGCTGCGCTCTTCCTCTCCCCTTGCTCCCACAAGGGGAGAGGGCAGAAGCGCAACGTTGTGTGGCTTATTGCGCACTGAACGCGCTGCTGCCGACACGCGACAAAGCCAGGAGACATCGAAGCATCCTGGACATCGCGAACATGGCAACACAACTCTCCCAGCCCCTGAAATGGGTCGTTCTCGCCGCAATCACCGGCGTCAGCGTTTTCGGCATTCTGACCATCGGGCCTGTGCCGGAGGTCGTAGCGCAAGACCGCTCACCGATCGTCGACGTGCGCACCACCGATCCCGAGATGAACACCGCGATCGCGCGCGCCCGCGGTACGCTCCCCACCTTCTGGGCGTCCTATGACGCGCCAAAGCCGTCGGAGACCGGGCACGCCTTGAAGGTGCGCTTTTCGACCCGCAGGGGCGGAGAGCATATCTGGATCGGCGACGTGAAGAAGCTGCCGAACGGCACCTATTCGGGCCTCTTCGCCAACGAGCCGCGCGATCTGCCGGGCAAGCGGGCCGGCGACGCGGTCAAGTTCAGCGAAGCGGACATTTCAGACTGGATGTTCATGCGCAACGGCAAGATCGTCGGCGGCGAAACCATCAAGCCGACGCTGAAGTCGCTGCCAAAGGCGGATGCGGATGCCCTGCGGGCCCGGATGGAGCAGCCGTAGAGGAAGGTAATGGGGCTCGGCCCCTAACCGCACACTCCGTCATGCCCGGGCTTGTCCCGGGCATCCACGTCTTTGGCGCCATCACCGTGGCACGTGGATGGCCGGGACAAGCCCGGCCATGACGAGTTCTGCGGATAGCCCGGTTGCCGCTTTGCGCGTCGGCTGGTAAACGCCGCGCATGGCCGAGAAACCCAAAAAACCCCAGAAACTGAAGGCGCGCCTGCCGCGCGGGCTCGAGGATCGCGATCCCGCCGCGATCCGGGCGACGCGCGAGATGGTCGAGAAGATCCGCGCCGTCTACGAGCTCTACGGGTTCGAGCCCGTGGAAACGCCGGCGATGGAATACACCGATGCGCTCGGCAAGTTCCTGCCCGACCAGGATCGTCCGAACGAGGGCGTGTTCTCGTTCCAGGACGACGACGAGCAGTGGATCAGCTTGCGCTACGATTTGACCGCGCCGCTCGCGCGTTACGTCGGCGAGCGCTACGGCACCGACGGTCTGGTCCTGCCCTACCGCAGCTACCGCGTCGGCTACGTGTTCCGCAACGAGAAGCCCGGCCCCGGCCGCTTCCGCCAGTTCATGCAGTTCGACGCCGACACGGTCGGCTCGGCGACGCCGGCGGCGGATGCCGAGATCTGCATGATGGCCGCGGACACGATGGAGGCGCTCGGCATTGCGCGCGGCTCCTATGTCGTGAAGGTCAACAACCGCAAAGTGCTCGACGGCGTGCTCGAAGCCATCGGGCTCGGCGGCGACGAGAACGCAGGCCGCAGGCTGACCGTGCTGCGCGCCATCGACAAGCTCGACAAGTTTTCCGCCGACGAAGTGCGCAAGCTGCTTGGCCCCGGACGCTGGGATGGCGGCGAAGAGGGCAAGGGCGACTTCACGAAGGGCGCCAATCTGAGCCCGGCAGAGGCTGACGTTGTTCTTGCCATCACCAAGCCGCGCGACGATTGGAAAGAGGCCGTCGCCGCGGCAGAGACTTATCTCGCCAAGAGCGAGGTCGGTCAGGCCGGCGTAAGCGAGCTGGAAGAAATTGCAAAACTGGTGACGGCGTCGGGTTACGGCGCAGATCGCATCAAGATCGATCCGTCCGTCGTGCGCGGCCTCGAATATTACACCGGCCCCGTTTACGAGGTTGAGCTGCTGCTCGAGACCAAGGACGAGAAGGGCCGCCCGGTGCGGTTCGGTTCGGTCGGCGGCGGCGGACGCTATGATGGTCTCGTCTCGCGCTTCCGCGGTGAGCCGGTGCCGGCGACCGGTTTCTCGATCGGCGTCTCGCGCCTCCAGGCCGCGCTGACGCTGCTCGGCAAGCTCGACACGCGGCCCGAGTTCGGCCCCGTCGTCGTCACCGTGTTCGATCGCGACCGCGTTGCCGACTACCAGAAGATGGTGGCGTCCCTGCGCGGTGCCGGCATCCGTGCCGAGCTCTATCTCGGCAATCCCAAGAACATGGGCAACCAGCTCAAATATGCCGACCGCCGCAACTCACCTTGCGTGATCATCCAGGGCTCGGATGAAAAGGCGCGCGGCGAGCTGCAGATCAAGGATCTGATCGAAGGCGCCAAGGCCGCCGCCGCGATCGCCTCCAACCAGGAGTGGCGCGAGAGCCGCCCGGCGCAGTTCTCGTGCAGCGAAGCCGACCTCGTCGCAAAGGTGCGCGAAGTCCTGGGCCGCCATGACGTAAAGTGGGGATAGCCATTCCGGAAGGCCGTCACGCCCGGGCTTGTCCCGGGCATCCACGTCTTGTTTGATGGCGACCGTCAATGGCCGGTGTTCGGCCGCAAGGGAGAGAACGATGCCTGAGATTACCGTCAGCATGGCCGAAGGCCGCACCGACGAGCAGAAGGCCGGCATGATGCGCGACATCACCCAGGCCCTGGTGAAGAATCTCGGCGTCGATGCCGATGCCGTCGTCATCCAGATCAACGAAGCCCCGCTCCGTCACAAGATGAAGGGCGGCAAGACCTTTGTTGAGCGCGCTGCGGCTGCGAAGAAATAGCGCCTGGCGGTTCGACTAACACAGGTGTCGTCCCCGCGAACGCGGGGACCCATAACCACAGGGCGTGGTGGTGGGGCGAGTTGGTAACTCCGAGTTTTCAAACTCGATCCTGTGGTTATGGGTCCCGGATCTGCGCTTCGCTTGTCCGGGACGACACTGAGCAAGCATCATGGACGCACGCGACTTCATCAAGGTCGGCATGAGCGCCGAGCGCACGCTGGTGGTGCCGGCTGAGCGGACGGTCGGGCATTTCGTGCCCGGCATGCCCATGGTCTATGCGACGCCGATGATGATCCTGGAGATGGAGATGACGTCAGGCGATGCGATCCGCGCCGCGCTTCAGCCGGGCTGGGTCACCGTCGGCACCGAAGTCGATATCCGCCACCTCGCAGCCGCTCTCGTCGGTGCGACCGTGCGGACCACCGCGAAGGTGGTCGCGGTCGAGCGCCGCGTCATCCGCTTCGAGGTCGAGGCATTCGAGGGCGCGCGCAGGCTCGGCGAGGGCCGCCATGCGCGTGGGCTCGTGAATGTCGAGATGTTCAACAAGCGGCTAGCCGCAGGCTCGAAACTGTAGTCGTAGGGTGGGCAAAGGCACGAAGCGCCGTGCCCACCATCTTTTCGGGATCGCGAACGAAGTTGGTGGGCACGCTTCCGCCTTCGCTCGTCGAGCTTCGGCGGACAAGCCGCTTTGCCCACCCTACGACACCTGCTTACTTCGCCAGCTCCTTCGACCGCTTTGTCGCGGCCGCGATTGCGCGGATCATCAGCTCGCGCAGGCCGGGCTCGCCCATCAACACGCCGAGTGCCGCGGCGGTGGTGCCGCCGGGCGAGGTGACGTTCTGGCGCAGCGTGGCGGAGGGAAGCTCCGACTGATGCAGAAGCTCGCCAGAGCCGGCGACGGTTTCGCGTGCAAGCTTCGTCGCCAGCGCTTCAGGCAGTCCGGCCTCGACGCCGGCGCGCGCGAGCTCTTCGGCGAGCAGGAACACATAGGCCGGCCCTGAGCCGGACACCGCGGTGACCGCATCCATCAGGGCCTCATCCTCGACCCATTCGACCGAGCCGGTGGCACGCAGCAGCGCATCGGCCACCGCGCGCTGCGTGGTGCTGACGTTCTTCGCCGCGACGGCGACCGTGATGCCGCGGCCGATCGCGGCCGGCGTATTCGGCATCGCGCGCACCACGGCGCCACCGCAGACCTCCTCGAGCGATGCGATTGTGGTTCCCGCCATGATCGAGACCACCGAGGTCTTGTCCGAGACGAATGGCTTCAGCCTGGCGCCGGCCTCGCGGATCATCTGCGGCTTCACCGCGACGACCAGAGCCTCGACCGTGCCGGCGGCCTCGACATCGGGATTGAGCGCAACGCCGTTGGCGGCAAGCGCGGTGATCTCAGGTGAGATGTGCGGATCGATCACCGCGACGCGACGCGGATCGAGCCCGCCCGAAAGCCATCCGGTCAGCATCGCGCCGCCCATCTTGCCGGCGCCGGCGAGGAGGATGGTGCCGGTGATGTTCTTGAGAGTGCTGCTGTCTGCCACTGTGGTCACCACAAACAAAGGTGTCGTCCCGGCGAAGGCCGGGACCCATAACCACAGGCGGTTCTAGTGGATGGAGGGCGGAGCAACAAGCATCGCGCGATACGGAGAAATCACGCGGTATGGGGTCCTGGATCTGCGCTCCGCTTGTCCGGAACGACGCCGAGGAGGGCGCGCGCGTCCCTCATCATCTTGGAGAGAGGCCTTACGCCTCTCCCACCGTGTCGAACATCGCCGCGTCCATCGCCTGCGCGGTGGTCTTGCCGGCCCACACCACGAACTGGAACGCGGGAAAGTAGCGCTCGCAGGCATGGATGGCGCCGGCGAGCATGGCTTCGCATTGCGCGGTCGAGGCGGTCAGCCCGCCCGGCAGCACCAGCGCCTGGCGGTGCATGATCATGCCGGTGTTGGTCCACAGGTCGAAATGGCCGACCCACAATTGCTCGTTGACCGCGGCGACCAGCCGTTGCACTTCGCCCCGCCGCGCAACCGGAATCTTCATGTCGAAGGCGCAGGCCAGATGCAGCGCCTCGATCTCGCCCATCCAGGTGAAGGAGATCTGATAGTCGGTCCATTGTCCCTTGGAGACAATCGTGAGCTCGTCTTCGCCGGAGCGTTCGAATGGCCAGTTGTTGCTGGCAGCGATGTCCTCGACCACCGCGAGCGGGTGATTTCTGGAATCGATAGTGCCTTCGAGCAGGGACATTCCGTCTCGACCTCTTGCCTTCTTGTTGTCTTTGATACGCACTCGGTCGGCCCGGCGCGCTCCCTCAACGTCGCTGTCGCGATCCCCTCGGATCAGCGCGAGCCTGTCGCGGATCAAGTGATGTGATTTGCGGAATCTGCGCAACTGGCTGCCGAGTCCGTCCACAAGCCAGGACTCGTTCGTCCACAGCTCATCTCCGCCACAATTCTTAACGAATGAGAACAAATCGGAATCGGATTCGCCGATGGCGCGCCAATCGTTAATTCCGCCGGGCGAGGCCACACCCGTCATGGCGGCATGGGACCATGCGGTTTTTCATGCGGAACGCGCTTGCTGCGGCCGCCGGGCGGCGTCATATTTCCGGTCAGGCCGTTCATCCCGGGCGGCCGATGTTCTCAGGGCGGGGTGAAAGTCCCCACCGGCGGTAAGGGTCGCAAGGCCCAAGCCCGCGAGCGCCTTCCCCCAGGAATCTTCCTGAAAAGGAATTTTGCCGAAGGGAAGGGTCAGCAGATTCGGTGCAACTCCGAAGCCGACGGTTAAAGTCCGGATGAAAGAGAACGGTCGGTGGCAGACGCATCGCGAGGTGCGGCTGCTTGTCGTTCCGTGTGCCCTGATTCTGGTCCTTTGAAGGAAAGCCATGAATCAGATGTTGCAAGACCCCCAAACCGAAACTTCCGAAGTCACCCAACCGCCGGTTCCGCAGGATCCGGCACCCGAGCATCCGCGCTTCGCGAAACCGCAGCGGGTGGCCTTCGTGCAGGCCTGCTGGCACCGCGACGTGGTGGAGGAGGCCCGCATCGCCTTCGTGAAGGAGGCAGCCGCGCGTCACCTCAATCATGTCGACGTGTTCGAGGTGCCGGGCTCGTTCGAGATCCCGCTGCATGCGCAAATCCTCGCCAAGACGCGGCGCTACACCGCGATCGTCGCGGCCGGCCTCGTCGTCGACGGCGGCATCTACCGCCACGAGTTCGTCGCCGACACCGTGATCAAGGCGCTGATGGACGTGCAGCTGCGCACCGAGGTGCCGGTGTTCTCGGCGGTGCTGACGCCGCAGCAATTCCACGAGACCGAGGTGCACTACGATTTCTTCCGCAGGCATTTTGCGATCAAGGGCGTCGAGGTCGCGGAAGCCTGCGCCAACACGCTGCTCGGGCTGGAGCGCCTGCGCGGCCAGGTCGCGGCGGGCATTGTGTAGCGGTCCACTCACACGCCGCTGATTGTCAATCCCGCCGCCGTCCCTATAAAGTCGGCGGCGGGAGGAGGCCGTGCCGTGGAGACGGGGCGGCCGACAAGATCATGTTCGAAGGACACGATCCCTATCTCGTCGCGCTCTCTGTGGCGATCGCGAGTCTGGGTGGCTATACCGGCTTTGCGCTTGCTGCTCGCATCCGCAACACGCCCGGCGTCAGCAACCGCGTTCTGCTCGCGGGTGCGGCTGCGTTTCTGGCCGTCGGCATCTGGACCATGCATTTCGTCGGCATGCTGGCCGCGCCGCTGCCGCCGGACACGGTCTATCTCGTTCTTCCCACCATCATCTCGTTCCTGATCTGCGCGCTGGTGGTCGGCATCTCCTTGTTCTTTGTCTCGATTGGCGAGCCATCCCTGAAGCGAGTGGCCTCGTCGGCCGTTTTGCTCGGCGTCGGCATCGCCATCATGCATTATGTCGGCATCCACGGCCTCGCCGGTCATTTCGGTATCGTCCACGACCGGACCATGGTGCTGCTCTCGGTCGTGGTCGCGATCGTCACCGCCTATGGCGGGTTGCGCGCCTTCCTGGCGCAGCAGGAGGGCGTTCGGCTGATCGTCAGCTCGATTGTTTTTGGCATCGCTGTCTCCGGCATGCATTACACGGCGATGCTCGGCATGCATTTCGAGCCGCTGACCGGCGCGGCGCATCACCATGTCGGCGGCGGCCTTGCCGCATCGCAGCAAATCCTGTCGATCATCGTTGCGGTCCTGTGCTTCGTCATCGCAGCCGGCTTCCTGCTGTCGCTGGTTCCCGATCAACGGCGTCAGATGTCGAACTCTGTTGCTGCCGAACCGGCTGCTTCGCCGGTCGCGGCCGCCGCCATCGAACTGATCGCTGCGCCGGCTGCAGCTCCGCGCCCGGTGGCCCCGCTCGGCGGTCTCGGCCAGCCGCCCCGCGCGCCGGTTCCCCGGTTGCCGGTCGAGAGCGCCGACGGCACGCACTTCATTGAGACAGCCAATGTCCGCAGCGTCCGGGCCGATGCGCATTACACCCGTGTTCACGACGGCACCCGCGAGCGAATGTGCCCCTGGTCGATCTCGGAGGCCGAGGCCCAGCTCGATCCCTCGCTGTTCCTGCGGGTGCACCGCAGCCATATCGTCGCGATCCCCCATGTCGCGCTGGTCCGGAAAGAGGGGGATGGCGCCGTACTCGAACTCGACGGCCCGTCGCCGCATCGGGTCCCGGTCAGCCGGGCCAAGATAGCCGAGGTGAAGGCAAGGCTGGGGCTGGCGAACCGGCGGCACGCGTAGAGTCGGGCCGCACGCTCTTTCTTACCCTCCCCTGGAGGAGGGGCGCTTCGCATGGAGCGGAGCGTAGTGCGGAGCGGAGTGGGGTGACGATCCCTCCGCGATGAATCCTGCCCGAGTGGAGAGACCACCTCGCCCGCGCTTCACGCGGTCGACCCTCCCCCTCCACGGGAGGTAAGTGGCCGCCCGCCATACGTCGCTACCCCTGACGCAATTCGTGCGTTCCCCGCCGCAACTCGTGCGAAATCCGCTGTTCCGTGCCCCAACGATTGCGGGCCGCCCCGCCGGGAGTGACCGTCCCCTCCAACGTCCGCGCCGTCACGCGCAAAGGACGACGAGGAGGAGATGATGATCCCAGGCTCATTCAGCTATCATCGGCCGGCGAGTGTCGCCGATGCCGTCAAGCTCTTGTCAGACCTTGGTGAGGATGCCCGGCCCCTGGCCGGCGGGCACAGCCTGGTGCCGATGATGAAGCTTCGGCTCGCCACCCCCGCCCATCTGATCGACCTGCACGGCATCGCCGCGCTGAAGGGCATCAGCCGCGACGGCAACAATCTGGTCATCGGCGCGATGACCACCCAGCACGAGTTGCTGGCCTCCGACGAAATCGCCAAGTCGATGCCGATCCTGCATGAAGCGGCACTGCTGATCGCCGACCCGCAGGTGCGCTACCGCGGCACGATCGGCGGCAATGTCGCCAATGGCGATCCCGGCAATGACATGCCGGCGCTGATGATGACCTTGGGGGCAAGCTATCGCCTCGAAGGCCCGGGTGGCTCCCGCGACGTCGCGGCAGCCGATTTCTACCAGGGTGCCTATTTCACCGCGCTCGAGCCTGGCGAAATCCTCACCTCAGTCTCGGTTCCCGTGCCGGCAGCCGGCCACGGCTACGCCTACGAAAAACTCAAGCGCAAGGTCGGCGACTACGCCACCGCAGCCGCCGCCGTCGTTCTCACCATGGCGAGCGGCAAGGTCGCGACCTGCGCGATCGGGCTCACCAACGTCCACGAGACGCCGCTGCTCGCTGCCGATGCCGCCAAGGCCGTGATCGGCACCAGCCTCGATGCGGCGACGTTGAAGAAGGCCGCCGCTGCGGCCGAAGCGATCATGGCACCGGCCGCGGATGCCCGCGGCCCGGTCGAATACCGAAAACATGTCGGCGGCATCATGGTGACGCGCGCGCTGCAGCGCGCCGCCGCTGTCGCGAAGTAAGGGAGGGAGATCGATGGCCAAAACACACGTCACCATGAAGGTGAACGGCGCCGAGGTCGAAGGCCTCGTCGAGCCGCGCACGCTGCTGGTGCATTTCATCCGCGAGAATCTGCAGATGACCGGCACCCATATCGGCTGCGAGACGACGCATTGCGGCGCCTGCACCGTCGATATCGACGGCATGTCGGTGAAGTCCTGCACCATGTTTGCGGTGCAGGCTGATGGCAGTGACATCACCACGGTCGAAGGCATGGCCAACGCCGACGGCACGCTGTCGGCCCTGCAGGAAGGCTTCCGCATGATGCACGGCCTGCAATGCGGCTTCTGCACGCCCGGCATGATCGTCCGCGCGCATCGGCTGCTGAAGGAAAATCCCTCGCCGAGCGAGCCGGAAATCCGAATGGGCATCTCCGGCAACATCTGCCGCTGCACCGGCTACCAGAACATCGTGAAAGCCATTCAATACGCCGCCGCAAAAATCAACGGGGTGGAATTCCAGGAGGCCGCAGAATGAACGACCTCACTCCCACGCGGGAACAACGCACCGCCGCACTCGAAGGCATGGGCTGCAAGCGCAAGCGCGTCGAGGACATCCGCTTCACGCAGGGCAAGGGCAATTACGTCGACGACGTCAAGCTGCCGGGCATGCTGCATGGCGACTTCGTCCGCTCGCCGCACCCGCATGCGAGCGTCAAGAAGATCGACGACAGCGAGGCGCTGAAGGTGCCCGGCGTGCTCGCGGTCATCACTGCCGAGACGCTGAAGACGGTGAATCTCGCCTGGATGCCGACCTTGGCCGGCGACGTGCAGATGGTTCTGGCCGACGGCAAGGTGCTGTTTCAGAATCAGGAGGTCGCCTTCGTTGTCGCCACCGACCGCTATGCGGCCGATGACGGCATCAACGCGGTCATCGTCGAATACGAGCCGCTGCCCCCGCTGGTCGATCCCTTCAAGGCGATGGACGCGAACGCGCCGGTGCTGCGCGAGGACCTCGTCGGCAAGATGTCCGGCGCGCATGGCCCGCGCAAGCATGACAACCACATCTTCGAGTGGACCGTCGGCGACAAGGAGCTGACCGACGCGGCCTTCAACAAGGCGGAGGTCAAGATCAAGGAGATGATCTCCTATCACCGCACACATCCGTCGCCGCTGGAGACCTGCCAGTGCGTCTGCTCCTTCGACAAGATCAAGGGTGAGTTGACGATCTACGGCACGTTCCAGGCCCCGCACGTGATCCGCACGGTGGTGGCACTGATCGCCAAGCTGCCGGAGCACAAGATCCACGTCATCGCGCCCGACATCGGCGGCGGTTTCGGCAACAAAGTCGGCGCCTATCCCGGTTATATCTGTGCAGCGGTGGCCTCCATCGTCACCGGCAAGCCGGTGAAATGGGTCGAGGACCGCATCGAGAACCTCACCGCGACCTCGTTCGCGCGCGACTATCACATGACAACCGAGATCGCCGCGACCAGGGACGGCAAGGTGACGGGCCTGCGTGTGCACGTGCTCGCCGACCACGGCGCGTTCGACGCCTGCGCCGATCCGTCGAAATGGCCGGCCGGCTTCTTCAACATCGTCACGGGATCCTATGACTTCCCGACCGCGCATCTGGCGGTGGACGGCGTCTACACCAACAAGGCCCCCGGCGGCGTCGCCTACCGTTGCTCGTTCCGCGTCACGGAGGCTGCCTATTGCATCGAGCGCGCCATGGATATTCTGGCGCAGAAGCTCAACATGGACCCCGCTGAACTCCGGCTGAAGAACTTCATCAAGCCGGAGCAGTTCCCCTATCACTCGGCGCTCGGCTGGGAATACGATTCCGGCGACTACCATACCGCCATGCGCAAGATGATGGAGACGACCGGTTACGCCGCGCTCCGGAAAGAGCAGGCGGAGAAGCGTGCCGCGTTCGCGCGGGGCGAGACCCGCGAGATCATGGGGCTCGGCATCTCCTTCTTCACCGAGATCGTCGGTGCCGGCCCGTCGAAGAACTGCGACATCCTCGGCATCGCGATGTTCGATTCCTGCGAGATCCGCATGCATCCGACCGGTGCGGGCATCGCGCGCATGGGTACCAAGAGCCAGGGCCAGGGTCACGAGACCACTTGGGCCCAGATCATCGCCACCGAGATCGGCATTCCCGCCGACAACATCATGGTGGAGGAGGGCAACACCGACACCGCGCCTTACGGGCTCGGCACCTACGGTTCGCGCTCGACACCGGTGGCGGGCGCCGCGATCGCGATGGCTGCGCGAAAGATCAAGGCCAAGGCGCAGATGATCGCGGCCTACAAGCTCGAGGTCCATGAGGACGATCTCGAATTTGACATCGACGGCTTCCGGGTGAAGGGCCTGCCGGAAAAATTCATGTCGATGAAGGATATCTGCTGGGCGGCCTACAATTCGGTCCCGCCGGGCATGGAGCCGGGGCTGGAGGCGGTCAGCTATTACGATCCGCCCAACATGACCTATCCGTTCGGCGCCTATCTCTGCGTGATGGACATCGACGTCGATACCGGCGTGTACAAGGTCCGGCGCTTTTACGCGCTCGACGATTGCGGCACCCGCATCAACCCGATGATCATCGAGGGCCAGGTGCATGGCGGCCTCACCGAGGCCTTCGCCATCGCGATGGGTCAGGAGATCCGCTACGACGAGGTCGGCAACGTCGTCACCGGCTCGTTCATGGACTTCTTCATGCCGACCGCGGTGGAGACACCGCATTGGGAGACCGACTTCACCGTCACCCCGTCGCCGCATCATCCGATCGGCGCCAAGGGTGTCGGCGAGAGCCCGAATGTCGGCGGCGTGCCGGCCTTCTCCAACGCCGTCAACGACGCGTTCTCGTTCCTTGGGAGCACGCACATCCAGATGCCTCATGATTTCTGGCGCAACTGGAAGGCTGCGAAGGATCTGGGAGCGGTGGCCTGACGATGAAGGGCCGTGACGAGATCGCGCAAGCCTTGGCCGCATCGGGCTATATCGCCGATGCGGACCTCGCGACTGCGATCTCGCTGATGCAATTGTTGCGGCGTCCGCTGCTGCTCGAAGGCGAAGCGGGCGTCGGCAAGACGGAAGTGGCGAAAGCACTCGCAAAAGTGCACGCGACCGAGCTGATCCGGCTGCAATGCTACGAGGGCCTCGATCAGTCCTCCGCGCTCTATGAGTGGAACTACCAGCGCCAGTTGCTGGCGATCCAGGCCCATCGCGGCGCCGACAGCATCGAGGACCAGGTCTTCTCGGAAAAATACCTGCTGGAGCGTCCGCTGCTTGCCGCGATCCGCCGCGCACAGGCGCCGGTGCTGCTGATCGACGAGATCGACCGCGCCGACGACGAGTTCGAGGCCTTCCTGCTGGAACTGCTTTCGGACTTCCAGGTCTCGATCCCCGAGCTCGGCACGATCGCGGCCGTCACGATCCCGCATGTCGTGCTGACCTCGAACGGCACGCGCGAGCTCTCCGACGCGTTGCGCCGGCGCTGCCTTTATCATTATGTCGACTATCCCGACGTTGACCGCGAGACCCGCATCATCCTGGCGCGCGTCATGGGCGCCAGCCCGTCGCTGTCGCTCCAGATCGCGCGCATGGTCGAGGGTGTGCGCAAGGAGGAGCTGCGAAAAGTCCCGGGCGTGGCGGAGACGCTGGATTGGGCGGCAGCTCTCGTCGGCCTCGACGTAACCAATCTTCATGACGCACCCGAGACTGTGCATGAGACGCTCGTCTGCCTGTTGAAGACTCACGAAGACCGCGCCCGTGTCACGCCAGAGGTGACGCAGCGCCTGCTGGGGAAGGTCGCATGAGTTGCTGTGGCTCCAGCCCCGGATATGATGACCTCAACGAGGTCTCGCGGCTCGTGTCCGCGAGGCTTGCCGCCTTCCTGCGCACGCTGCGCGAGGCCGGCTTTCGCGTCGGGCTCGCCGAAGGGCAGGACGCTGCGACGCTGATGTCATCGGGCTATGCGGCCCGGCCGGGTCTGCTGCGCGCGGCGTTCAAGCACCTGTTCTCGGCACGCAAATCCGACTGGGACAAGTTCGACGGGTTGTTCGACGCGTTCTGGCTCGGCAAGCGCGTGCGCTCACGGTCCCGCACGATTGGATCAACACCGGGCGCCAGCAATCCCTCGCTGAAGAGCTTGCAGGATGCCGCGGCGGAGCAGGGCAGTAACCAGTCCGCCGCCGACCAGCTTCCGTCCTCCGACGACGCGCCGGAAGGCCGCTCCGGCGAGGGCCGCATGGAAGGTGCTTCACGCGCGGACAATCTTGCCGAGGTCGATTTCCGAAAGCTGAGCGATCCAGACCAGGTCGCGCAGGCCCATGAGGCCGCAGCCCAACTCGCCAAGGCCATGCGCACGCGGCTGACCCGGCGCGATCTCGCGCGCCGGCGCGGCTACCGGCTTGATCTCCGCCGCACCATCCATCGCAACATCAGCCATGGCGGCGTTCCTATCAGCCTGGTGAAACGCCAGCGCAAGGACAAGCCATTGCGGCTCGTCGTGCTGCTCGATGCCTCGGGCTCGATGAGCATGTATACCGCCGTGTTCCTGCGCTTCATCCACGGTGTGCTCGACCAGTTCCGCGAGGCCGAGGCGTTCCTGTTCCACACGCGCCTCGCCTACGTCTCCGACGCGATGAAGGAGAAGGATGCCGGCCGCGCGCTCGACCGCCTCTCGATCATGGCGCAGGGCGCGGGCGGCGGCACCAGGATCGGCGAAAGCCTCCAGACCTTCAATCGCTGGCATGCTTCGCGCGTCATCCATTCGCGCAGCTGCGTGATGATCGTGTCCGATGGCTACGAGACCGGCGATGCCGCACTGCTCGGCCGCGAGATGGCGGCGTTGCACCGGCGCTGTCGCCGCATCGTCTGGCTCAACCCGATGATGGCGTGGGAAGGCTACACGCCCGAAGCGCGGGGGATAAGAGCCGCGTTGCCGCATGTCGATCTCTATGCGCCCGCGAATTCGCTGCAAAGCCTGCGTGCGCTCGAACCCTATCTGGCGAAGCTTTGAGGAGGCTTCCGATGAGCGCTCATGTCGAGGTGCTGGATGTAGTCGCACAGATGAAGGCCGCCGAGCGTGCCTTCGTGCTCGCGACGGTGGTGCGTACGGTGTCGGTGACCGCGGCGAAGGCTGGCGCCAAGGCGATCATCGCCGCCGACGGCACCATCGTCGCGGGTTGGATCGGCGGGGGCTGCGCCAAGGGCGCGGTGCTGAAGGCGGCGCGCGAGGCGCTCGCCGATGGCGAGCCACGCATGGTCTCGGTGCAGCCGGAGAATTTGCTGGCCGAACTCGGCGTCAGCGCGGGCGAGAGCCGCGACGGCATTCGCTTCGCCAGCAACATGTGCCCGAGCAAGGGCACGATGGACATCTTCGTCGAGCCCGTGCTGCCGCATCCCTCGCTCGTCATTCTCGGTGCAAGCCCCGTGGCGCTGTCGCTTGCGGCGCAGGCGCGCGTGCTCGGCTATCACGTTACCCTCGCTGCGCCCGCTGCCGATCTCACGGCGCAGCCGGATGCAGACGCGATTATCGACGGTTACCAGCTTGGCGAGCTCAACGACGCCAAGCGCTTCGTCGTGGTCTCGACGCAGGGCAAGGGCGACGAAGTGGCGTTGCGTGCGGCAGTCGCGACCAGGGCCGACTATCACGCCTTTGTCGGCAGCCGCCGCAAGATGGCTTCGCTCCGGGCAAAGCTGATTGCGGAAGGCGCCAGTAGCGCGGCGATCGACGATTTCAAGGCGCCGGCCGGGCTCGATCTCGGCGCGATCACGCCGGAGGAGATCGCAATGTCGATCCTCGCCGAGATCACCAGAGAACGCCGGCGCGGCCAGCGCGCCGCCAGTCAAACAGCAAGCAGAGAGTGAGACACCGATCATGCAGATGAACGACAGCCAGCGAATTCCCGCCTCACGCGAACAGGTGTGGGCGGCGCTGAACGATCCCGCTGTGCTGAAGCAGTGCATCCCCGGCTGCCAGTCGCTCGAGGTGACCGCGCCGAACGA
This sequence comes from Bradyrhizobium sp. Mp27, assembly GCF_029953005.1. Taxonomy (NCBI): domain Bacteria; kingdom Pseudomonadati; phylum Pseudomonadota; class Alphaproteobacteria; order Hyphomicrobiales; family Nitrobacteraceae; genus Bradyrhizobium; species Bradyrhizobium sp. Mp27. Next base: position 19,021 of record NZ_JASAUS010000074.1, read on the forward strand.
GATGACCGCGACGGTGGTCTTCAAGGTCGGCCCGGTGAAGGCGACGTTCAGCGGCAAGGTGACGCTGTCCGATTTCGATCCGCCCAACTCCTATCGCATCTCGGGCGAGGGCTCCGGCGGCGTCGCCGGCTTCGCCAAGGGCGGCGCGCTGGTGCGGCTGGAATCCGAGAGTGCCGACGTGACGGTGTTGCATTACGAAGTCGATGCGCAGATCGGCGGCAAGCTCGCGCAGTTGGGAGCGCGGCTGATCAATTCGACCGCGACGAAGCTGGCGGGGGAGTTCTTCAAGTCATTTGCCGACGTGGTGAGCGCGAAGGCCGAGGCAGGCTAGCTGCCGTATGGTGGGCAAAGCGACTTGTCCGCCGTAGCTCGAAGAGCGAAGGCGGAAGCGTGCCCACCATTCTCTATCGCAAACAAAGACGGTGGGCACGGCGCTTCGCGCCTTTGCCCACCCTACGATATCCGCGCAAGCTGACCCTGCTCACCCCAACGACACCCCCGCCTTGGCCCGGCTGATCCCCAGCGTCAGGATGCGCTGCAGGAGATCCGGATATTTGAGCCCGGCATGTTGGGCCGCCGTGGCGAACTCCTGGCTCTTGGCGATCTCGGGGTTGGGATTGGCTTCGATGAAATACGGCGTGCCGTCGGCGGCGAGACGAAAATCGATGCGTGCGTAACCGTCGAGGCCAAGAGCCCGGTAAATGCGCTTCGCGGCGCGCTGGATGCGCGCGGTGACTTCGGGCGCGAGGTCCTTCGCCGGCCCGTCGACGATGCCGAGCTTCTCCTGATAGTCGGTGTCGTGCTTGGCTTTCTCCGTGGCGATGTGCCGCGATCTTCGCCCACCCATGCTGCCGAATTTCAGCTCCCAAACCGGCAGGACGCGCAGGCGGTTGTTGCCGAGCACGCCGACATAAAGCTCGCGCCCCTCGATGAACTGCTCGGCGATGGCGGCGGTTTCGCTCCGATCGTGGATGAAGGCGACGCGCTCCGCGAGCTTTTCGTCGGTATCGACGATGGAGGCCTGAGAAATGCCGGCAGATCCATCCATGTTCAGGCTCTTGACGATCAGCGGCAGCGCAAGATGCTTCGGCCGCCTGACCTTGCGTCGCATCGGGAAAACGGCGAAGGCCGGCACCGCGATGCGGCGGTGATGCACCAGCGTCTTGGACAGATCCTTGCCGCGCGCCAGGATCAGGCCGCGCGGGTTGCAGCCGGTGTAGGGGACTTTCATCAGTTCGAGATAGCTGGCGATGTGCTGGTCGTAGGCGACGTTGTAGTGGAATTCCTCCAGCAGCGTGAACACCACGTGCGGCTTGAACTCCTCGATCGCTTCGCGGACCGGCCTGATTTCCTCCTGCGCGCCGAGGGCGCGAACCTCGTGGCCGGCTGCACGCAAGGTGCTCACCACGTCGTATTCCGTCTTCCAGTTGTTGATTTCCTGCGGCGTGTATCCGTCGGAGGAGTCCGGAGGCATGAAGTCCGGATGCATCAGCACCAGAATGCGTGAGCGTCTCATAGCGCGATCCATTTGCGCCGAGACGGGCCAAACAGCGCGTGCATCGTCTTGGCGGTCACGAGGACGGTGAAATCGAGAACGAGCTTTTGTTCGGGGCCGACGGCGCGCAGATCGAGCTCACGGCAGCGGGAGATCATATCATCGAGCACGGCATCGAGCGTGAGCTGGTTCTCGCCCGTCCATCGCGCGACCAGCTGCCTGATCTGCGCGCGGTGCCGCCTGATCAGGGCGGAAGCCGGCTTTGAGCGGTGATGCCGTGGATCGGCTGAAAACAGCCGGGAGAGGTCGCGGTCGTAGGTCTTCGGCGGCGTGAAGGTGTAGAACGCCTGCTTCTTCTTGTAGTGCTCTTCGAGCGTCTGGCCGAGCCGGCCCAGCGTATCGACACGCTCTCGCGTCGTGATCAGAGGCCGCTTTCCCGCGATCTCGCTCATCAGCTCGTCGACATATTCGAGCTTCTTCAGTGCGGGCCAGCCGGCGTATCGCGTCCGCCAGTTCGAGCGCGGCCGCAGCCACACCGCAAAGGTCTCGGCGAAATCCTCGTCCGGATGGCTCTGCGCGTACCACAGCCGGAGATGCTGGACGTAGCGCCTGCTGGCAGGATTGGGCCGGTAGTAGCGCGGATAGTGTTTCGACGAGGGGCCGAACAGCTGCTGCCAGCGCCGGCGGCGCTGCAGCTGATAGCCGTGTTGGATGGCATGGCCGGCCTCGTGACGGAGGATGGCCATGCACTCGCGCCAGGTCCCGCCCTCGACGTCGAACATCATCTTCTTCTCGAGCTTCATCAGACGGGGATGGGCGAGATAGAAGGGGATGGCGATGCCCGGCACATCGCCCGGACTGAACCATTCGCTTGAGATCCATGTGTGCGGCCGCAGCCGGATGCCCCGCTCTTCGAGCTCCTCATGGAGCGTGCTGACGCAGTCCTCGAGCCAGGTGCCTTTGACCGTAACCCTCAGGCTGGAGAGGCGCTGCTTGAGCAACTCGTCATCCGACAGCTTCTCCCAGGCAAATTTCCGGCGCGGCATCAGGAATCCAAGGGGGCAGGGATGGCTCGGTATCCGGATGATGTCATGGGCGGCCGTTGGCAACAACCCGTGGGGGCCGCGTCGTAAGGGACGGACGGCGCTCGCGCTCCCTCGCCCCGCTTGCGGGGAGAGGGTGGGGTGAGGGGGAGTCTCCACGGGGGGCGGTGAGAGTGAGACTCGCGGAGAGTCCCTCTCACCCGGAATTCAGGCTTCGCTTGAATTCGGGCCTCTCCCCGCAGGCGGGGAGAGGCGAAGAAAAATCAGTCGAACAGGCTCGACACCGACTCTTCCGCCGCGGTGCGCGCGATGGCGTCCGAGATCAGGCTGGCGATCGGAAGCGTGCGGATGTTCGGAGCCTTGGTCACCGCCTCCGTCGGCAGGATCGAGTCGGTGATCACGAGCTCCTTCAGCTTCGAGCCCGCGATGCGGGCGGCCGCGCCGCCGGAGAGCACGCCGTGGGTGATGTAGGCGTAGACGTCCTTGGCGCCCTTGGCGATCAGCGCGTCGGCCGCGTTCACCAGCGTGCCGCCGGAGTCCACGATGTCGTCGATCAGGATGCAGGTGTAGCCGGCGACGTCGCCGATCACGTTCATGACCTCGGACTCGCCCGCCCTCTCGCGGCGCTTGTCGACGATCGCGAGCGGAGTGTTGATGCGCTTGGCAAGGCCACGTGCGCGCGCCACGCCGCCGACGTCGGGCGAGATCACCATCGTCTTGGAGAGGTCGAACTTGTCCTTGATGTCGCGCACCATCAACGGCGCCGCGTAGAGGTTGTCGGTCGGGATGTCGAAGAAGCCCTGGATCTGGCCGGCATGCAGGTCGAGCGTCATGACGCGGTCGACGCCGGCCTGCGTGATCAGGTTGGCGACGAGCTTGGCCGAGATCGGCGTACGCGAACCCGATTTGCGGTCCTGCCGGGCGTAGCCGAAATAGGGCAGCACCGCGGTGATGCGGCGTGCCGAGGAGCGGCGCAGCGCATCGGTGATGATCAGCAGTTCCATCAGATGGTCGTTGGCGGGGAACGAGGTCGACTGGATGACGAAGGCATCCGAGCCGCGGACGTTCTCCTGGATCTCGACGAAGATCTCCATGTCGGCGAAGCGCCGTACCACCGCCTTGGTCAGCGGCAGGTCGAGGCCCTGCGCGATGGCCTGCGCGAGAGCCGGGTTTGAGTTGCCGGCGACAAGCTTGATGGAGCCGTTCTTGGCCGACATGGACGCTTCCTCCCGCGCTTTGCTGGATACGACGTTCAACATCAGAGAATACCCACTGGAAGCACGGTTACGACGGGCGAGGAAATATCAGGCCGGGGGCTGCAATGGCAACCCGGGATGCTACGTTTTCCCTCCGAAATCCTGAGTCGGGCCAACGGTTTGGCCGCAACTTGGGGCCGTGGTTTCGCGGGGGTTATCGCTCGGCATAGCCGAGCGCCGAGGCCGGCATCTCGGCCGCCGGGGCCTCCGGGATCACGCTGGCCACCGCCGGTCCCCGTAAGCCGGGAACAGTGCCCGGCGCGTCCGGCGTGCCGTTGATCATGTTGGAAAGTCCGCTGAATCCGGCCTGGGCGATCTTTCGCAGCACGAGGTCGTCGGCGGCGCCCCAGGGATCGCGGCCGCCCTTGGCGGCGGTCAGTTCGTCGCCGGAGAGGCGCAACGCGCGCTGCTGGTTGGCGTCGTAGACGTCCCAGACCCAGGCGATCACGGTCTTGCCGCGCACGATTTGGGCGGAGAGGTAACTGCGCACGCGATAGGCAGCCGTCCCCTCGCGGGAGACGACGGACAGGCTGCGCAGCTTGGATTCGCTGTCGAGCACGCCGACCATGCGGTCGAACACCTGCGGGGGCGGCCCGTCGATCGATTCGAAGGCCACGGTCGCCCCGGAGCCGGCGCTGGGCGCCATCGCATAGGAGTTGGCGGCACCGCCGCCGCCGGCGCAGCCGCCAAGCGCGGTCGCTACGGCCAGCAGCATGACCGCCAGCGCGCGCGAACCCGCGCGGCCCAGGATGAATGACGCGTCCCTCATTATGGAGGGCAGCGATATCGTTAAAATCGATTAAGGTCTAGGGCAGGAAGGACACATCATTGGGCCGATCCGGCCGAGGAGTTGTCGATGAGGGGAGCGACTTTGGGGGCAATCGTTGCCTGCCTCATCGTGGGGCGGGCCGCGGCGGCAGAAAGTGCGGCCGAGGCAATCCGGGCTTTCGGACTGACCGGTACCTGGTCGGTTGATTGCAAACGGGATCCCTATCAGGCCTGTGAGAACAACCGCTGTGGCGCGCGATTGACGTACATCGCGTCGTCCTCCGGCGCGCCGACGATAAGGAATGTGATCGGGACGTTCACACCTGGGCAGGTAAGGACATTCATCAGCACGATCTATTCGGCGACGCGTATTGCCGACGACAAGATCAAGATCGTGTCGGTTCAGGACCCTCCACCCAGCACGACACTGATCTGGTGGCGTCAACCGGGCGAGGTTTGGGAGATCGTTCTGCTCAAGGTCGGCGACAAGTATCGGACCTTCTCCGCGCATCGCGACGATTGGAAGAAGATCGAGGTCGATGAAGGTTTCGAGGTCCGACCGCCGCCGCCGCCTCCACCAGCACAAATGTACGTTGATTTGCCGACTAAATGGCCTCGCGGAAAGAATGAAATGCCATTGTTCGAAAGATGCAGCGACTAACCTGATGGGTTGCGGCAAGAACAGGCAAGAACTCGACCGAATTCGTTCTTAATTCTCCAGCGCGATCGCGTGAATGTGGCGGCCGTAATCCGGCTCCTTGCGATGCACCGAGCGGCGATAGCTGAAGAAGCGCTCGTCGGCATAGGTGTCCAGACCAAGATCGTCGATCATCAGGATGCCGGCGGCTTCGAGCCGCTTCCGGATGAAGCCGGCGAGGTCGAACATCGCGTGTCCGGTGCGCACCGACGGGATGAAGAACATGGCGTTGTCCGCATCCGCCTCGATGAAGCGCGCCACGAACTCATTGCCGACCTCGTAGCTGTCCTGGCGGATCAAGGGGCCGATCGCGGCGATGATGCCGCTGCGCGTGGCGCCGAGCTTCTCCATCGCAGAGATCGTCTGTTCCAGCACGCCAGTCAGCGCGCCCTTCCAGCCGGCATGGGCGCCGCCGATCACGCGCGCGTTGGGATCGACGAACAGCACCGGCCCGCAATCGGCGGTGGAGACGCCGAGCGCGATGCCGGGCGTTTTCGTGACCAGCGCATCGCCTTTCGGCCGCGGTCCGCTCGGCCACGGCGCTTCGGCAACGAGGACATCGGGCGAATGGATCTGGTGCAGGCTGATGAAGCGCTCCGGGGCGACGCCGACATGCTCGGCCATGCGGCGGCGGTTCTCCGCGACATGCGCCGGATCGTCGTTGGAGCCGAGCCCGCCATTGAGCGCCGAATAGATCCCGCCCGAGACGCCGCCCTCGCGGGTGAAGAAGGCATGGCGCAGGCCGGGCACGGCCGACAGCAGCGACGAAGCAAGCGTCATGAGGCGCCTCCGGCCCGTTCGAGATCGCTGAGGCCGGCGATGCCGGTCAGCCGCGGTTCGGAGATGCCGAGCACCTTGAACATCGAGCCCATGCCGCTGCGCCCGGTATCGGTCAGGCGCTTGAGCGCCACCGAAATGTCGGTGGCGACGTCAGGCGTCGCCTTCTGCATCAGGGCGGCCGCGCGGGTCTCGATGCCGACGCGTTTGAGGAAATCACCCTGCGTCACCGGGCCGTGCACACGGGCGCCGACATCCTCGGCCGCGCGCGCCAGGGCCTGGAAGTCGACATGGGCGGTGACGTCGGCCTGGCCCGGCGCCTTCAGGGGATCGGTGAAGGTATGGCGCGCGATCGCCTGGAAGGTGTCGCCGGCATCGCTGCGCAGATGGCCGTAGTCGATGATCAGCGCCGCGCCGTCCTGGTCGCGCACGCGCGTGGCGAGCTTCATGATCTCGCCGTCGGGCCGCCATTCGAACACGGCGCCGACGGGCGCGGCGCGCACCAGAGGCGGCAGCAGCACGTCGAAGCGCGGCGTCGGGTCGGCGGCCGCGCCGAATTGAAGCTTGCCGTTGGGATCGATCTCGATCACGCGCTCGTGCCAGCCGTTCTCGCGCTTCACCATCTGGTGGATCGGCAGCACGTCGAAATATTCGTTGGCGAGGATGATGCTCGGGCCTTCCGGCACGTCGTCGATGCCGTCGTGCCAGGCGATGTTGCGCACGCCCGCCAGCGTCGCACTCTGCCGCTCGCGCAGCACGGGATTGACCTCGACCATGTGGACGTGAAGCGCCTGGTAGAGCGGCGGCAGCACGCGCAGTGCGCGCAGCGCATCCGCCATCATGGTGCCGCGGCCGGGGCCGAGCTCGATCAGCCGTAGGAATTGCGGCGAGCCCATCTGCTTCCACACCGAGGCGGTCCACAGCCCCAACAGCTCGCCGAACATCTGGCTGACCTCGGGCGCGGTGGTGAAGTCGCCTTCGCGCCCGAGCGGATCGCGCGAGACGTAATAGCCATAGCGCGGATGCATCAGGCACAGTTCCATGTACCGCCAGACCGGCATGGGCCCTGAGGATTTGATCAGCGCCTTGATCTCGTTGAGTAGCGGCTGTTCGGTCACGGTCTGTCTTCTCGAAAGGAATTAACTGATAGCCGCAGCCGGCTTCGGCGCGCCGCGCCTGATAGCCAATACAATAAGTATGAGGCCTACAATAAGCATCGGGATCGACAACAGCATGCCCATGGTTAATCCGCCCCAGAGGAAGCCGAGCTGGACGTCTGGCTCGCGGAAATGCTCGCCGGCGATGCGGGTCAGACCATAGATCAGGATGAAGGCGCCGAGGATCATGCCGGGCCGCTTCAGGGCGCCGAAACGGATCATGATCGCGAGCACGGTGAACAGCAGGATGCCCTCCATGCCGGCCTCATAGAGCTGGCTCGGATGGCGCGGCAGCTGCGTCGGATCGTTGGGGAAGATCATCGCCCAGGGCAGGCTGGGGTCGGTGGCGCGGCCCCACAATTCGCCATTGATGAAATTGGCAATGCGCCCGAGCAGCAGCCCGACCGGGGCGACTGCCGTGGTGATGTCGCCCAGCGACAGGATCGAGATGCGGTTGCGATAGGCAAACCACATCACCGCGACGACGCAGCCGAGGAAGCCGCCATGGAAGGACATGCCGCCCTCCCACAATTTGAAGATCGCGGCGGGGTGATCGATGAAGAAGGGCAGGTTGTAGAACAGCACGTAGCCGGTGCGGCCGCCGAGGATGATGCCGAGCGTGACCCACAGGATGAAGTCGTCGATCTGCACCAGCGACATCGGCGCGGGGCCGCTCCACAGGCGCTCTTTCTTCAGCAGCGAGCGCGCATAGAGCCAGCCGAACACGATGCCGCTGATATAGGCCAGCGCATACCAGCGGATCGCGAACGGACCGATCTCGATCGCGATCGGCTTGAAGGCGGGAAAGTCGATGAGCAGAAAGGGCATCAGGCCTTCTAGACTTAAACGAGATTGCGGCGATAGAGCGCCAGCAGACGCTCCCAATGCCGTTCGGCGGCGTCGCGGTCGTAGACCGGACGCTTGGGGAAGGCGAAGCCGTGATGCGTGCCGGGATAGATCTCGACCTCGGCCTTGGCGCCGCTCATGCCCTGCTTGACCTTCTCGATGACCTCGGCGGGCGCGTAGATGTCGGTCTCGGCGCAGGCGAAATAGAGCTCGGCCCTGGTCTTGCCGGCGGCGAGATGCGGGCTGTTGTCTTCGTCGGTCGCCAAATGCGTTCCGTAGATCGAGGCGGCGGCCTTGACGCGGTCGGCAAAGTGCGTGGCCGCGTTGACGGCGTAACGGCCGCTCATGCAATAGCCGACGGTACCGACGATTTTCGTATTGGCAGCCGCCTGGCCCTCGGCATAGGTGAGCAGGGCCCTGGTGTCCTCCATGATCATGAGAATGTTGAGCGAGGCCATGAGCTGGAACATGCGCTTGCGCTCGGGTGCATTCGGATCGGCCGGCAGCGCGCCGAGCTCCATCACGCCGGAGCGGTAATAGAGGTTCGGCAGCATCACGTAATAGCCGGAGGTGGCGAGCCGGCGCGCCATGTCGCGCAGCTCCTCGCGGATCGCCGGCGCATCCATGTAGAACAGGATGACCGGAAACGGCCCGCCGCGTTCGGGATGGGTGATGAAGGTTGCGGTGTGGCCGTCCTTGGTGGGAATCGCGATCTGCTGATCGATCATCTCGTGCGCCTTCTGATTCTTGTTATGCAGGGACGTTGAATACGATTGCAAGGAAACCGGGGGATGACAAGGATACCGCCGATCGGCCCTTGAACCGTTTCGCCCGGATTGCCATTGTCTTTTCGCGCGTTCGCGCAAAGTTTATCTGAGGCCGCCAGGAGACCGACATGACCCAGACCAACAACCGGTTTTTCGACGAGATCGGCCGCCTCATGAACGACGCCGCCGGTGCCGCCCAGGGCGTCAAGCGCGAGTTCGACACGGTGATGCGCACCCAGGCCGAGAAATTCCTGCGCGACATGGACCTGGTCAAGCGCGAGGAGTTCGAGGCGGTCAAGGACATGGCCCGCCTCGCCCGCGAGGAGAACGAGGCCCTGAAGGCGCGGATCGTGGCGCTGGAGGCAAAGCTGGGCGGGTAGCGCCGGCCCCCGTAGCCCGGATGGAGCGCAGCGCAATCCGGGAGCCGCACCCCAAGTTTCCCCGGATTTCGCTCCGCTCCATCCGGGCTACAAGGGTTTATCCGGTACCTTCCGGCAGCCCATTCTCCTTGTCATTTCCGCGTCTTCCGGGTAAAAGCCCGCCAAGTTCACGGCCCCCGCACCCCTGGAGGCTTGCTGTGAGCTATGCCATGGGCCGCGCTGCGGCCCATTAACTTTTGCAAAAACAAGGACTTAACGACATGGCGACGACCGTCAAGGAATTGAAGGCGACCGCACGTCCGAAGAGCGGCAAGGGGGCCGCCCGGGCAGAGCGTCGCGCCGGGAGAGTGCCCGGAGTGATCTATGGTAACAACCAGCCCCCGCTCCCGATCTCGGTTGACGATCGTGAATTGCGCCAGCGCATCCTCGCCGGCCGGTTCCTGACCACGCTGGTCGACGTCGAACTCGACGGCAAGAAGCACCGCGTGATTCCGCGCGACTACCACCTCGATCCGGTCAAGGATTTCCCGATCCATGTCGACTTCATGCGGCTCGGCGAAGGCGCCACGATCCGCATCAGCGTTCCCTTGCACGTCGTGAAGTCGGAAGCGTCCCCGGGCGTGAAGCGCGGCGGCACCGTCAACATCGTCGCTCACGCGATCGAGCTCGAATGCGGTGTCGAGAGCATCCCGCAGTACATCGAGGCCGACGTCGGCACGCTCGAAATCGGTCACTCGCTCCATCTGTCGGACGTCAAGCTGCCTGCCGGCGTGAAGGCGCTGACCCGCGAGGACGCGACCCTCGTCACCATCGTGCCGCCGTCCGGCTACGCCGAAGAGCAGAAGGCTGCGGCTGCGGCTGCAGCTCCGGGCGCTGCTGCGGCTGCTCCGGCGGCTGGCGCTGCTGCTCCGGCTGCGGGTGCTGCTGCTCCGGCTGCGGCTGCCAAGGCTCCCGCCGGCGGCGACAAGAAGAAGTAATCTCTCAAAGAGCTGGGCGCGCGGTCCTTGATCGCGCGCCGAGCGAGGGGCGCGCCGCGTCATGCGACTCTTTGTTGGGCTCGGCAATCCCGGCGCGAAATACGCACGTAACCGGCACAATATCGGCTTCATGGCCGTCGACGAGATCGCGCGGCGGCATGGCTTTGCGCCATGGCGCCGCCGCTTTCAGGGCGAGACCTCGGAAGGTGCGCTCGGCACTGAGCGGATCATCCTGCTCAAGCCGACCACCTACATGAATGACTCCGGCCGCAGCGTTCAGGAGGCGGCAAGCTTCTTCAAGATCGCGCCCGGCGACGTCACCGTGTTCCACGACGAGCTCGAACTGCCGCCGGGCAAGGTGCGGGTGAAGATCGGCGGCGGCATCGCCGGCCATAACGGCCTGCGCTCGATCTCCGCGCACATCGGCAACGACTATCGCCGGGTCCGGCTCGGCATCGGTCATCCCGGCGTCAAGGAACTGGTGCACGGCCACGTGCTGTCGGACTTCGCCAAGGCCGACAACGACTGGGTGGCGACGTTGTGCGAGGCGGTGGCCGAGCACGCGGCACTGGTCGCCAAAGGCACGGACGCGACCTTCGCCAACAGGGTGCATCTCGCCATGCAGGCGAAGGGCTTTTTGACCAAGGACGAGAACGGCAAGGAATAGGGCGCCGTTTTCTCGGTCAAGCCCGGCCATGACGAATACGGATAGAGGACGACCATGGGATTTAAATGCGGGATCGTCGGGTTGCCCAATGTCGGCAAGTCGACCTTGTTCAATGCGCTGACCGAGACGGCCGCGGCGCAGGCCGCGAACTATCCGTTCTGCACCATCGAGCCGAATGTCGGCGAAGTCGCCGTGCCCGATCCGCGGCTCGACAAGCTCTCGGCCATTGCCAAATCGGCGCAGATCATCCCGACCCGGCTGACCTTCGTCGACATCGCCGGCCTCGTGCGCGGCGCTTCCAAGGGTGAAGGCCTCGGCAACCAGTTCCTCGCCAACATCCGCGAGGTCGACGCCATCGCGCATGTCGTGCGCTGCTTCGAGGATTCCGACATCACGCATGTCGAGGGCAAGATCGCCCCGCTCGCCGACATCGAGACCATCGAGACCGAGCTGATGCTCGCCGACCTCGACAGCCTCGAGAAGCGCGTCGACAACCTCACGAAGAAAGCCAAGGGCAACGACAAGGACGCCAAGGAGCAGCTCGACCTCGTCAACCGCACGCTGGTGCTGCTGCGCGAGGGCAAGCCCGCCCGCCTCGTCGAGCGCAAGGCGGAGGAGGAGCGCGCCTTCGGGATGCTCGGCCTGCTGTCGTCGAAGCCCGTGCTCTACGTCTGCAACGTCGAGGAAGGCTCGGCCGCCACGGGCAATTCGTTCTCCAAAGCGGTGGAGGAGCAGGCGGCCAAGGAAGGCGCCGTTGCCGTCGTCATCTCCGCCAAGATCGAATCCGAGATCGCCACCATTTCACGCGAGGAGCGCGCCGACTTCCTGGAGACGCTGGGTCTCGAAGAAGCCGGCCTCGATCGGCTGATCCGCGCCGGCTACACCCTGCTCGACCTCATCACCTATTTCACGGTGGGCCCGAAGGAAGCGCGCGCCTGGACCATCTATCGCGGCACCAAGGCCCCGGGCGCGGCCGGCGTGATCCACACCGACTTCGAGAAGGGCTTCATCCGCGCCGAGACGATTGCGTATGAGGACTATGTCGCGCTGAACGGCGAAGCCGGTGCCCGCGATGCCGGCAAGCTGCGTCTCGAAGGCAAGGAATACGTCGTCGCCGACGGCGACGTGATGCATTTTAGATTCAATACGTAAGACGCGGAGAGCACTCTCGTAGGGTGGGCAAAGGCGCATCGCGCCGTGCCCACCATCTATCCAATATAGCGACAGAAGAGGTGGGCACGCTTCGCTTTGCCCACCCTACGGCACCTACGACCGCATCCCGCCGCCCTGGTCCCTTATCGCGCCGAGATGCTCGTTGATGCGGAAGACGATCAGGATCAGCTCCGCGGCGATGCGCGAGAACACGATGCCGACGACGATGCTCGCGATCGACGACAGCAGCACCAGGAAGCCGCCGAACGGGCTGATCGCCATCGTCGCGAGACCGGAGAAGATTCCGGAAAGGCCGAACAGGCAGATCAGCGCGATCACCAGCCAGTAGAAGGTCTTGATGATCGTCGGCGTGATGAAGCGGTCCCATTGAAACAGATCGCTGAATGAAAACATTGCTCCCCCCAAGGCAAATCGAGCCTTCAAATCGGGCCTTGCACGTGGATCCTGGCCCTCGGTTAATCCGACTCAAGACCAACGCCGGCGCCTCGAATGTAGCACGAGCCATGCGGGCCGGCGGGTTGAGATTGCCGCAAAGTGCGGCCACAATCTGTCATTCCCTCGAAGCTTTCCCAAGATGACCCTGACCTTCGAAGATTTCCCGCCCGGCCGGTTCGGAACATTCGGCCCGCGCCATGTCACCCGCGACGAGATCCTGGCTTTCGCCGCCGAGTTCGATCCGCAGCCGATGCACCTCGATGAGGAGGCCGCGGCCAAGAGCATGCTGCGCGGCCTGTCCGGCTCGGGCTGGCACCTCTGCTCGCTGATGATGCGGATGATGGCCGATGGCTTCATCACACGCGCCGCTTCGCTCGGCTCGCCCGGCGTCGACGAGGTGCGCTGGTTGTCGCCCTTGCGGCCCGGTGACGACCTCATGCTCGACGTCGACGTGCTGGAGGCGCGCACCTCGAAGAGCCGGCCGGAGCTCGGCATCGTCAAGTTCAAATGCACGGTGCGCAACGCCAGGGGCGAGGCGCTGTGCGAGATGACCTCGCCGATCCTGATCAAGCGGCGCGAGGGAGCAGTCTGATGCCCTTCTTCGAGGAGATCGAGATCGGCCACCGCAGCGAGATCGGCGCCTATACGTTCACGGCGGAGTCCATCAAGACGTTCGCCGCAAAGTTCGATCCGCAGCGCTTCCACCTCGACGAGGAGGAAGGCAAGAACTCGCTGTTCGGCGGCCTTGCGGCCTCGGGCTGGCATGTCGGCTCGGCCTGCATGAGCCTGCTTGTCGCCGATGGCCAGCGTCTGACGCGCGAGGCCGCTTCGCGCGGCGAGGAGGTCGCGGTGTGGGGGCCGTCGCCGGGCTTTCGCGACCTGCGCTGGATCAGGCCGGTGCTCGCCGGCGACACCGTCGCTTACGTCAACGAAGTCATCGAAAAGCGCAGCTCCGCCTCGCGCCCCGGCTGGGGCATTCTGACGGCCCGCACCACCGGCACCAACCAGCGCGGCGAGGAGGTCTATTCCATCACCGCCAGCGCCTTCGTGCCGATGCGGAACGGCGGTTAGACCTGTTCCAAGATGAACGGTCCAAATGTGTGCGCGAGTGTTGCCCGCGCGCTATGGACGCGATTCCGGGCGGCTGCCATAAGCCTGCTCAACATGGTGACCCGCGAAGCAGTTGGCGGAACCATCGAGTTGCTAACCAATTATGAACCTGTCGCTGTCTAATTGAAACGAATTGGGCAGAGAACAGGGGACGAGGACCATGGCAGACCGCGGCGCACTCAAGCTGGTGGGATTTATCTTTGCGACCGCGACGCTGGCAGTGATGCTGGTCGCCGGCATGGTGGTGAAGGGCTACGCCGATGGCGCCTACACCCTGGAAGCCTCGGCGATCGACGCGAGCCGTTAAGGGTCCGTTAACTCTTCGGGGCCGGACGCCCGGCCTCCGCCATCAGCGGCTATAGACGAACGCCAGCACCGCGATCGCGACCGCCAGCAATCCGACGAAGCGCAGCATGATCGTGCCGAACTGGTTCGGCGCGGGTCGCAGCGGGATAGGGTCCGTGTTGTCGGGCCGAATGCTTTCCATCTGAAATGTCCCCAGGCCCGGCCTCAAGGCTGCGGGCGCTTGGCATTGGTCGGCGCTGGGGCGCGGAGGGTTCAAAGTGAATGTTGTCGCCCGCGCGGCGCTCGCCAAACCCCCGCTGTCATGCCCCGCGAAGGCGGGGCATCCAGTACGCCGCGGCTTCTCGGCTCAATCACTGTCGTCTCTGGAATACTGGATCATCCGCTTTCGCGGGTGATGACACCTGGACAGGAGAGACGGAGTACCGCTTCACCCCCACGAATCAAAACCGCCGCGCCCCTTGCGGAACGCGGCGGCGGCTGGTGATGCTTGACGTGAGTGATCAGCTGTTGCGCAGGCCGTCGGCTGCGCGCTTCCACTGCGCGACGTTGTCGGCGATCATGCGGGTCGACTTCATCGCGGCCTGGCTGAGCTGGGCATAGCCGGAGATCTCGCGCTGGACGCGCTGGCCTTCGGCATGGAGCAGGTCGCGCAGGCTCTCGAGCTCGGAGATCAGGTTCTCGATCTCGGCGAGCGAGGTGCCGGCGACGCGCTGGATCAGCGAGTTGACGTTGGTGACGGTGGCTTCCGCGCTCGGATCGAGCGGCGGCGTGTCGGTGGTTCCCGATGCCGGCCGGCGCAGATAGGCGATGTCGTTACGGACGAAGTCGCGGATGCCGGCTTCAACTTCCGTCACTGCGGCGAGGTTGGTGTCGACCGTCTCGGTCTCGGTGGATTCGGTCTTTTCCGGACGCATGGCGTTCATCGTTATTCCCCTGTTCGCGTTGAGCGCGGCGCGAGTGTCCCCCGCACGACGAGTTCGGTCATCCGACTAGGGCGTCGGATTTTGACCGCAACTTGGCCGAGATACGGCAAGGGCGGACGATTCGGGGGCTTTGCCGTGGCGTATGGTTACGAGAGTCTGAACTGCTGGGAAAACGAACCTATCCCGGGATGATGGGAGAGGGGCGCTGGACTGCTACCAGCTCTTCTTGAAGCCCGCCGTCAGGCTCTTGTTGATCGCGCCCTGCGAGGTCTCGCCGACCGAGCCGGAGACGGTGACGTTGTCGAACAGTTTTTGCTCGGCGCCGACCTTGCGCAGCCATTTGTCGTCGGTGGTCGACAGCGACTGGCCGGCGGTGATGCTGGTGCCGGTGTCGGTGAGGGTGACCTTGGCGGTCTGATCGGTCTCGTAGTTGCGCGTGACGTGCCCGCCGATGCCGGGCATGGCGGTGGTGCCCTGCTGGTTGACGCTGTAGCCGTTCTGAAGCGTCAGCGACGTGTCGCTCGAGAGCGGCACCGACTTGATCAGCGACGCCCCGATCTTGCTCTGCTCTGCGCCGGGATCGACGCGGGCTTCCACCGCGGTCTTGTCCCAGATCGAGCCGGCGCCCGGCGCGGTCGCCGCCGCCCAGGCGCTGCCGGAGGATTGCGGCAGGCTGCCGCCATTGGTGGCTTTCTGCGCCAGCAGCTCGGACATCGTCCGCGGCTCGCTCGTCACCGTCATGTCGGCGCCGATGCGGGCGTCCCAGAACGAGGAGACCGACTGCTTCACCGTCACCGCCGAGGAGCCGTTGGCGTTCGCGTTCGACGACCAGTTCAGGCCGTCCTTGGCGGCGGCCTGGGCGCGTTTCTTGGCGGCCATGGCGTCGTTGCCGGTGCCGGCGTCGACCGCGAGTTGACTCCAGTCGAGCTTGTCGACGTCGATGCCCTTTAAAATGTCGGGGTCGTTGACGTCGGGGACCGCGGCGGTCTCTGTGGCTTCGGTCTCGGCCTGGTCGTCAGGCGCAGCCGCCGAGAAGGGCGGAATGATCTGCGCCGAGACCGTCAGAACCGAGCCCAAAATGAATGCCGCCGCCAGCACCGGCAGCCTGGTCCAGCCAAAACCTGTCGAGAATTCCATCGTCCTGCCCGCGAGCCCAGCGCATGCTTGCCGCCACTATAATGCGGCCTTCGGTGATGACCATGCGCCATTCGGTCCGCTCAACACTTGGTGATCTATCGTTGCGAAATTGTGGCGGCTCGCCTCGGCCGGAGCATGATCCGGACCCGAAGGGCCGCGCCAGCGCAATGTGTGCAGCGGTTTTCCCTCGCGACAAACGCGGAACGCGTTTGCGCGGAGATCATGCTCAAACCACCGGAATGGCGAACCAACGGGCCGCGCGAAAGGCGCGCGCCCGATGACGAGCTTCGCCACGACGGCATCCGGCGGGGCTGGAGGCCAGGACGCGGATCGGGCGAGCATCAATCATCGGTCCCGGCAAGCGGGGCCCGCTGGCGTCCCCCTCAGCCGACGCGGGTCATCTTCGGCAGATGAATGGCGCGGCCGAGTGCCTGTTCAACCAGATCGAAGGTGTCGACCAGCACGCGCATGCTGATCAGCTTGCCCGCCCTGAACTGGGCGAACTGCGCGACCCGCAAGCTAATCGGCTTGTCGGAATCCAGCGCGGTCAGTGAATAGCGCAGCATCGAGGCGGCGGAATCCACGCCGAGCATGATGCTCTCGCGGTCGAAGCGGCGGACATGAAAATTGTCGGCGAGCTGGCGAATGACGTCGAGCACGGCGTCCCGGCCCTGGCGCGCGCCGAGGAACGGAAACATGTCGATCGGGCCGTAGATCGCCCACTCGACGTCCTCGTCGATCAGGGTCTCGATGTCCCTGAAATCCCGGTCGTTCACCGCGCGATGCAACGCGCGCGAGAAACGCCAGAGGCTGTGCTCTGTCATTTGGGGGCGTCCTGAAGCTGGCTTGCAGAAAAACGGAAAACAGCCCCATGCACAGAAAAGGTGCCGGGGACGTTCAACTCATTCGTATACAAATAAAATAGGCGATTTCGGCCAAAACGCAATTCACGTTTTCGCAATGCACAATTGATGCGCTTTGTGAGATTTACAACAGAACCCCGTAATCTCCCGGTCTCTGCTTCACCTCTGCCCGTAAGAACGGGGGCGAGGGATGAAGGATCATCCCCCGTCCACCCGCGCGCCCACGATCAGCGGCCCGATCTCCCGCTCCAGCACCTGCTGCACCAGATCGTAGGAATCGATGATCTCGCGGATCTGCGCCACCAGTCCGCCCCGGAAGCTGTAGAACACAGCCATGTCGAACTGCACGACGCGATCGTTGCTGCGCTTCTTGAAGTAAGTGTGCATGTAGGTCGCGACCTCGTCGCCCTCGGCGAGGATGTGCGGCGCCTTGTAGCGGATTTCGGAATAGCGCGACCAGACCGTCTGCCACAGCTCGCGCAGCTCCTGCTTGCCGTGGCGCGGCGCCATGTGCGGCAGCACGTCGATCGGCGCGTGGGTGAGAAAGTCGACGTCGTCGGTGCAGCACGACAGCGCGGCCTCGATATCGCCGCGCGCAAAACTGTCCAGCAGATGCAGCACGCGTTGCCTGTTCAGCGATTCGACCGTCATGCCGCTCCCGCCCTCGTGGGGTGTCGATTGCAAACGCCAATGCGCGCTCTGCGGGTCCATCAATCCGCAAAAACAAAGGTGTCCGGATCATATGACGCGCCGATCCAAGGCCTGGTTCATGAAATGCAATTACTGGTTGTGTTTGTGGTCGCCTGCAAGAATTCGAGCGGGTTTTCGCGCCCCGCATGACGCCGCGTGCATACCGGCGGGTGCGTCCCGCCATGCACGGCGCACCGGAACCCGCGCCCGTCGGTGGTCGTTGAGACGCCGAAACCGATCCGGAGACATCGATCATGAAATCCCCGCTTCTCACCGTCGCCGCAGCACTGCTGATGCTGGGCGCGACCTCGGCCGCCAACGCCAAGGGCTGCATCAAGGGCGCCGTCGTCGTCGGCGGCGTCGCCGGCCACTATGCCGGCCATCACGGCGTCCTGGGCGCCGCCGCCGGCTGCCTCTACGGCAGGCATCACGCCAAGGAGCAGGAAAAGCAGCAGCAACAGCAGGGCCAGGTGAACGGGCAGGGGAAGCTGTAGAGGCCCGGAACCCCTTCTGTCCCGTTTGCCCCGATGGTAAGTTCCAGCTGCAAACGCTGGGGTTGAGTCGGGCGAGGGGACGATGGACGTCGGGAAGTTCTTGTGGGGCGTCGTCCTCGCAATCCTGTTCCTGTATTTCCTCGTTCGTTTTGTGATCAGCGCCTTCCGCACGCGAGGCGTCAAATACAATTGGCTCGGCGTCCTGCTGTCATTCACCACGGTCGGTTTGGCGATTTACCTCGTATTCTTCCGTCAGCTCTGAGGCTGTTCGACTGTCCGCTGTCGCGGGCGGAAGACCCGCCAAGGGCGTGACCCATCTCACATCACCCCCTCGCCCGGCGCGGCTAGCGTCATCGGCATGTCATCTGGGAGACGTGCCATGGTCGCCGCGAGAAAGTCCCGCCTGCACAACGCGCTCGAAGGCCTCGCGCTGACCGCGATCCTTCAGAGCTTCCCGACCTTCGCCGCCGGCGCCTTCCTGCTCAAGCTCGTCGGCAACCACGACCTCGTCGGCGACCCCGGCGTCGCCATCTTCGTCGCAATCGCCTCGCTCGCCCACGCGCTGCTCGCGGTGACCCTGGGCCCGAGCTTCCCCGCTGTCTTCAAGGCCGTCTACGAGCCAAATTTCTTCGAGGCCCATCTGTCGCTCGCCGACAAGATCACCGCATGGCGCACCCAGCCGGTCGCCTCGCTCCAGTTCGTGACCATCGTGCTGCTGCTGTCGGTGATGGCCGTGGTGACGGCGAGCGTGGGGTGACATCTCTCGCTCGTCATTCCGGGGCGCTGCAAAGCAGCGAGACCGGAATCCATAGCCGCGACTGGCGCGGATGAAGCTGCGCCGCCTACCTCTTCTTCCACCCACCCCGTCGTCCCGGCTGTCCACCCGTCGACTTCGGTGCCGGCCCGAACTCCGGCCCTGACTGCCTCGAGTCCGTCGGCTGGATGATCCGGCTGGTGCTGCCGAACGGCTTTGCCGGCAGGCTCAGGTTTTCGCGGTAGGGCAACGACTCCGGCCCATGCATCTCGTCGAGATGCGGCTTGTGCACCTTTGAGCCGCTGCCGCCGCCGCTGGCTTTCAGCGCGGAGCTCACGGTTTTCTTCTTCATCGCGCTGACGGGCAGGTTGGCGGCGTCGCCGTACTTCTTGGTGCCGGCGTAGGCGCCGGCCTTGCCCTGCACCGTGCGCTGCTTGACGGTGGGGTCGTCGACCACTGCGAGCTCGGTGGCGCGCAGGCGTTTGACTTCGTCGCGCAGGCGGGCGGCTTCCTCGAAGTTCAGATCGGCCGCGGCCTCGCGCATCCTTGTTTCGAGATCGGCGAGCACGGCTTCAAAGTTGTGGCCGATCGAGATGACGTCGTCGGTCATGTCGTGGCCGCCGACCTCGACCAGCACGTGGTCGCGCTCGTAGACGGAGTTGAGGATGTCGCCGATCTGCTTCTTCACGCTCTCCGGCGTGATGCCGTTGGCGGTGTTGTACTCGACCTGTTTTTCGCGACGCCGGTTGGTTTCCGCAATGGCGCGCTCCATCGAGCCCGTCATCTGGTCGGCATAGAGGATCACCTTGCCGTCGACGTTGCGCGCGGCGCGGCCGATGGTCTGAATCAAGGACGTTTCACTGCGCAAAAAGCCTTCCTTGTCGGCGTCGAGGATCGCGACCAGCGCGCATTCGGGAATGTCGAGGCCTTCGCGCAAGAGGTTGATGCCGACCAGCGCGTCGAACGCGCCGAGACGGAGGTCCCTGATGATCTCGATGCGCTCGATGGTGTCGATATCGGAGTGCATGTAGCGGACGCGGATGCCCTGCTCGTGCAGATATTCGGTGAGGTCCTCCGCCATGCGCTTTGTCAGCACGGTGATCAGCGAGCGATAGCCGGCCTGGGCGGTGGCGCGGACCTCGCCGACGAGATCGTCGACCTGGGTGCGGGCGGGCCGGATGTTGACGGGCGGATCGATCAGGCCCGTCGGGCGGATCACCTGCTCGACGAACACGCCGCCGCTCTCGTTCAACTCCCAGCCGCCGGGTGTCGCCGACACCGCAACCGTCTGCGGCCGCATCATGTCCCATTCCTCGAAGCGGAGCGGGCGGTTGTCCATGCACGACGGCAAGCGGAAGCCGTATTCGGCCAGCGTCGCCTTGCGGCGGAAGTCGCCGCGGAACATGCCGCCGATCTGCGGCACCGTGACGTGGCTCTCGTCGGCGAACACCAGCGCGTTGTCGGGGACGTATTCGAACAGCGTCGGCGGCGGCTCGCCGGGCAGGCGCCCGGTGAGATAGCGCGAATAGTTCTCGATGCCGGCGCAGCTTCCGGTCGCCTCCATCATCTCGAGATCGAAGGTGGTGCGCTGCTCCAGCCGCTGCGCTTCCAGCAGGCGGCCCTGGTCGTGCAGCTGGTCAAGCCGCTGCTTCAGCTCCGATTTGATCGACTTGATCGCCTGCACCAGCGTCGGGCGCGGCGTCACGTAGTGCGAGTTGGCGTACATCTTGATGAATTCGAGCTCGTCCTGCTTGTGGCCGGTGAGCGGATCGAACTCCTCGATGGTCTCGATGGTGTCGCCGAACAGGTTTACGCGCCAGGCCCGGTCCTCATAGTGCGCCGGGAAGATGTCGATGACGTCGCCGCGGACGCGAAACGTGCCGCGGGTAAAATCGGCCTGGGTGCGCTTGTACTGGAGGGCGACGAGGTCGGCGATGAGCTGGCGCTGGTCGATGCGCTCGCCCTTCTTCAGCGCGAAGGTCATCGCGGTGTAGGTTTCGACCGAGCCGATACCGTAGATGCAGGACACCGACGCCACGATGATGACGTCGTCGCGTTCGAGCAGCGCGCGCGTCGCCGAGTGGCGCATGCGGTCGATCTGCTCGTTGATCGAAGAATCCTTTTCGATGTAGGTGTCCGTGCGCGGAACGTAGGCTTCCGGCTGGTAGTAATCGTAATACGAGACGAAATACTCGACCGCGTTGTCGGGGAAGAAACTCCTAAACTCGCCGTAGAGCTGGGCGGCGAGCGTCTTGTTCGGCGCCAGGATGATGGCGGGCCGCTGCGTCGCCTCGATCACCTTGGCCATGGTGTAGGTCTTGCCGGAGCCGGTGACGCCGAGCAGCACTTGGCTGCGGTCGTTGCGCTGGATGCCCTCGACCAGCTCGGCGATCGCGGTCGGCTGGTCGCCGCGCGGCTGGTAGGGCGATTTGATCTCGAAGCGTACGCCGCCTTCGGATTTTTCCGGGCGCGGCGGCCGGTGCGGGGTCCACACCTTGGTGGAGCCGTCGTCCTTGCGAAATTCCGGCCGGCCCTCGCGGATCAGCGATTCCAGCGCGTCGGCGGTGGCCTTGACGCCGAGCGCCTCCATCTTGGTGCGCGGCGGACGCGCCAGCGCCTCGGCATCGTCCTCCTCGGTAGGAAGCCCGAGCTGCCGCGCCAGTTCCGGATCGAGCGTCGGGATCGTGGCGGCCGTGCCGTAATTGGCCTGCGGCGCCTCATCGAAACCGCCGCTCTCCGAAGCGCGCGCCCCCGCTGGCTGCGGATTGGGCCGCAGCGGCATCGGCTTGGTGTTGTCCTGCGGAAACTCCTTCGGCGTCGAGGCACGTGCGCGATGCGCGGCAGCCTCGCCCCCGGCGCGGCGGTCGCGCGAATTGTCCGGCGGCGGCTGCAGCCCGGTGCCCGATCCCAGCCCGGCATCGCCGCGATTGATCGCGGGATTCAGAAGTTCGGCCAGCGCCGGCCCGATCGGCTGGACGTCAGGCCGATGTGCCTTCGAGTTCGGGGTCTTGGATTTGGGGGATTTCGGGGGAGCAGGTTTCTTCGCCATGCCCCGAATATGGGACGAGTCAGCGCTTCAGAAAAGAGCGAAGGTACGTCCGTGCTCAGGCTGCTGACAGCAGGTTGGCAGCAGCACGAGGCTTACGCCGCCGGCGGCGGGGCCTCGTCGTCGTTGCTCGCGCGGCGCGGCTCGAGGATGTCGAGATGGATCCCGCCGCAATCGGTGCAGCGCATGGTCCAGTACTCGCATCCGGCGCGGCCGCCGATCACGCGAAGCACCGCGAGATCGCCGTCGCATTCGGGACATTTCGACAGCACATTGCGGGCATAAATCCTCGGCCGCGGCGTGTCTTCGAATTCGATGACTGACATGACCGGTTCCCCCTTTATGCTGCGCGGTCCCTTGGTTCGCCTGGAGTCCCGCGCTTATTCGTCGTCGTGGTCATCGGCCCGCCGGCGGAAGCGGTCGATGTGGTGCTTGGCGTCGGCGATGGCCGCGTTCTGGTCGGGCCAGGCGAAACCGACTTCCATGGCCGGAAACAGCACGCCATCGATGGCGAGGGGGCTGAGATCGGCGCGGCGGATGCGGGCATGCCAGAGGCCCTTGCCAGCCTCGAAGGATTCGATGTCAAAACCGTCGTACATGGTCGTCATTGTAGTCCCCAAATGTTCCGTAAGTGTCTTGTTGAAGGGTCAGAGGACCACGTTTGGCGCGTTCAGTATGTGAAGCCATTCACAAGCGGTCGGCTTTTTTGCCCAGGGCCTCGTTGAACGGGCGTCAGTTCCGTGGCGCGGCGCGGCCGATCCGCCTGGCGGGGCGTGCGGCGGGCTCCGAGGCCGCCCGCATGATCCAGCGCCGGAACGCGGCGAAGTCGCGCTGCTCGGTCTGAAAACTGCGATACAGCAGGTACCAGCGCATGCCCTTAGGAACCGAGAGATCGAACGGCGCGACCAGCCGGCCGGCGGCGAGATCGTCGTCGATATAGGGCCGGATGCCCATGGCGATGCCGAGGCCGTCGGCGGCGGCCTGGAGCGCCTGGCCGTAGAACTGGAATTCCGGTCCGCGCGCATTGATGCGGGTGAGGTTCGCGGCCTTGAGCCAGATCGGCCAATCCTCCGGCGAATGCGTGACGCGGATCAGGCCTGGCCCTTTGAGGTCGGCGGGCCGCTTCAGGCCGGTGGCGAGGCGAGGCACGCAGACCGGGGTGAGGTCGCCGGCGAATAGCGGCTCGGCGACCAGGCCGGGCCAGTCGCCGGTGCCGAGCTTGATGCCGCAGCTCCAGTCCTCGCCGAATGGGACCTCAGCACCACCGGTGGTGAAGCGCACCTCGATGTCGGGCTCCTCGCTGCGAAACTCCGACAGGCGCGGGATCAGCCAGCGCATCGCAAAGGTGTGGCCGACGCCGATGGTAAGCACGCGGACGCTGGAGGGCGCCGTCACCTGCGCGGTGAGGCTGGCCAGTGCGTCGAAGATCGGCGTGAGCCCGCTTTGATAGGCGCGGCCTGCCTGCGTCAGCACGAGCTTGTTGGCCTTGCGCTCGAACAGCGCGACGCCGAGACGTTCCTCCAGCAGATGCACCATGCGGCTGACGGCCGCCGCCGACACGCTGAGCTCGAGCCCGGCCGCGGCAAAGCTGCCGGTCCGCGCCGCCGCCTCGAATGCCTTGATGCCGTTGAGAAACAGCAGCCGCCGCAAATGACCCACCCTCAGGAAAGCTGATGCAAGGCCAAGATAACTCAGTTTGCGAAGCCGGGGCAAGCGAGGCACGTTCTTCGTCGCCTCTCCCCGCGTGCGGGGAGAGGCCGACACCCGAAGCGTGGCGGGTGAGGGGGAGTCTCCACGAGTCAAACTGGCGCCGTCCCCGCGGAGAGTCCCCCTTGTAAGTCGAAGCGCCGCAGGTCAGCTATTGTAGACGTTGCGGTGACGGACGGGAGCCCGCAAACCCCCAGGTCGTTGCAGGCCGTGGGTGAGAGAGGTGCCCCGT